>OMSZ01000177.1 GCA_900313855.1 uncultured Eubacteriales bacterium | reverse complement strand
GGGATGCGCACGGATTCGAATAGGAAGTGAGTCTGCTAAAGCAGACCCGAATCCGGCGCGCAAGACTCGCGAGCGAGTCTTGACTCCCCGGGCTTTATGTCCGGGGATTTTTCATTGTACTTATATACTTTTTTACAACGAAAAACATCGATGCTGTTCCTGTAACACTGCTTTTACGTCCGAAGTACCGAAGATGTTTCTGTCACACCGTTTTTATGTGCAAAGAACTGCAATGTTCTTATGATATTGATGATTGATTGTTTTATCATATGAAATGTAGTATGATAATAGCTGATGTGCCGGATTGAAATATCCGGTATTGATCTTAACAACTTAAATGTAGAATAAAGGCAGGATGATCATGACTTACAGGGAAGCGACAGAGTGTATTAATTATATAGGAAAGAGAGGCAGCGTGCTTGGACTTGGTCCGATAACCAAGCTTTTAAAAATGCTTGGTGACCCTCAGGACAAGCTTAAGATAATCCATGTTGCGGGAACTAACGGTAAAGGCAGCATTTGTACCTTTCTTGAAATGATGTACCGCGAGGAAGGCAAGCGGGTTGGCAGATATATTTCTCCGACGATACACGATTATCTTGAAAGGTTTCAGATAAACGGTGAAGAGATGTTAAAGGATACCTTTGCAAGGCTTTTTACGAAGGTTTATGAGGCTGTAAATAATATGGATGAAGAAGAACAGCCGACTGCCTTTGAGATAGAGACTGCAATTGCGTTCCTTTATTTTGAGTTGGAAAATGTGGATATAGTGATATTAGAGGTTGGAATGGGCGGAAGAGAGGATGCTACCAATGTCATAAAGCATCCGGTCTGCACGGTGTTTGCCAATATCGGTATGGATCACATGCAGTTCCTTGGAGATACTATTGAGAAGATCGCATATCAGAAGGCGGGCATAATCAAGAAGGGTTGTCCCGTTGTCTGTTATCCGTCTGATGAACGTGTGATTTCGGTACTTAGGGAAGAATATGGTAAGGTCAATGAAAAAGTATTATCGGCAGAAAAGGTTTTGTCTGAAACGGATAGAGAGTACGGAAGTGACGGGCCGGTTTTGAATTTGAACGGCAGGGATGAAAACAAAGAAGAAAGTGTGAGAAAAAACTTTAATGTAGCTGATGCTTCGGAGCTTGATGTGCTGTCGGAGACTCTTTGTGGAAGCACATTTATCTACAAGGGTGAGGAGTACAGTATTTCTCTTGCGGGTACATATCAGATATATAACGCAATAACTGCGATCAGGACCAAATTATTATTAGACGGAAGTCTAAAAAAGGAGGCGCTCACAAAGGTATCCTGGGAGGGGCGCTTTGAAAAGCTTTCGGATAAGCCCTTATTTATCAAGGATGGTGCCCATAATATCCAGGGGGCTAAGGCGCTTAAAGAGAGTCTGCAAAAGCATTTTACAAATGCGCATTTTATATTTATAATAGGGGTATTGAGAGATAAAGAATATGAGAAGATGATGGAGCTTCTCTGTCCGCTTGCTAAGAGCTGCTACCTGTTAAGACCGGATAATGCGAGAGGACTTGAAACGGAGATATTAGCCAAAGTTGTGAGCAGGTACTGTGATGATGTGACCTGCTGCAAGGATGTGCAGGATGCCGTATCAAAGGCTGCCTGCAGGTGGAGAGAAATGACGGATGCCGATAAGTCAAAGAACATGGAAATGAAGCAGGATACCGTTATAGTTGCCTGGGGCTCGCTCTCTTATATTGGTGAGGTTGATCCCAAATACTGTATGCAGAGGCTTGAATAAAATGGAACGAGTAGATAAAATAATGAATCACCCGGTGTTCCGGGAAACCATGAAAAAGATTGAAGAGGCTGAAACGGACAGAGTGTTCTGCTGCCATGATCTGTCACATCTGCTAAATGTTGCAAGGATATTCTACATACTGGTCCTTGAAGAGCGGGCGCCTTACGAAAAGGAGCTTGTGTATGCAACGGCGCTGCTTCATGATATCGGAAGATATGAGCAGTATGAAAGTGATATACCTCACAATGAGGCAGGAGCTTACATGGCTCAAGATATCTTAAAGGATTGCGGATTTTCTTCTGACGAGTGCAGCCTTGCTGTGTCGGCGATCAGAGAACACAGGCGTGGCGGAGAAGGCGGAGACTTTTTTGGTCATTTACTGTATAGGGCTGACAAGTTGTCACGCGATTGTTATAACTGCGATGCAATAAATGATTGCTATTGGAGCAACGAGCAGAAGAATAACGGAATTGAGTATTAACAGTGCTTGCTTTTCCTGCATTTTTTATAGTATAATCATATGCGGGATTAGGAGTGGGGATGATTCATAAAACATTAAGGTTGAAAGGATGTAAGCTTATGAATGAAGTGTTGGAGAAGTATGTTGAGATTGTACCTGTGATTAAGGATGCACTTGGAATGGACATCATGATGAGTGTCACTGATGGTGAGAAGTTTCTCGCATATTGGCGTGGAGATAAGATGGTAGCGGATATTCATATAGGAGATCCTCTTTCGCATGATGATCCGATGTGGACAAGCTTTACAACAGGAAAGAAAATAGAGCAGGTATGTCCTGCTACGGTATATGGGTTTGAATTCAGAGCGGTGACAATAGCGATAAAGGATAAGGGTAAAATAGTCGGTACAATGGGAATTGCCATCAGCATGGAGAATGAATCAATTACCAAGGATGCTTCTGCAAGACTGCTTAATTCCATAGATTTTGTCCGCAATGATATGAACACCATCAATAATGATAATGATGTTATTAAGCAAACCGCAGAGGAGCTTAGGGAAATAACTGTAAGGATTCAGAAAAGTATTGATGAGGTTCAGACATTTGCAAAGGAGATACAGAAGATTTCCAATAATACCAATATGCTTTCGCTTAACGCTTCAATTGAGGCAGCAAGAAGTGGAGAGATGGGAAGAGGCTTTGCGGTAGTTGCGGAAGAGATGAGGCACTTAGCTAATGATACTAAGGATTCATCAGGTAAGATTCTTGAGATACTTTCGCATTTTAACCAGGATATTGAGGAAATGAATAAGAATCTTGAGCTGCAGGAGAAATCTCAGATAGAAGAGGCAGAGCTTTCTAATGAGTTGTTTAAAGAGGTTGAGAATATCCAGAAGATTACTCAGGAAGTTATAGGCATTTTTTCAAAATAGATAGGTTAATATAAAAAGGGGCAAGCTTTTGCCCCTTTAAGTCTAAGATAGATATGCAGCAGGTGCTTAAGATAAGTGCAGAGAGTGTTTGAAATATAGTTTGTTGGAGTGATGATTATATGATTATTGGCGGTAAGGATTTTAACTTCGAAGATAATTTTTATGTAATGGGAATATTAAATGTTACGCCTGACTCGTTTTCGGATGGCGGACAATACAATGATGTCGATAAAGCTCTCTTTCGTGTTGAAGAGATGATCAGTGAAGGCGCGTCCATAATTGATGTCGGGGGAGAGTCTACAAGACCGGGGTATCATATGATATCTGATGACTTTGAAATATATCGTATAGTTCCTGTTATCGAGGCGATCAAGGGAAGGTTTGATATACCGATTTCCTTAGATACATACAAGGCGCATGTGGCAAAGGCCGGAATTGCGGCCGGAGTGGATATGATCAATGATATCTGGGGACTTAAGTGGGATAGTATCAATAATTCCAATGAAGAAATGAATGATAAGATTAATTATGCTATGGCTAATCTTATTGCCAAGGCGGGTGTTCCGTGTTGCATAATGCATAACAGAAGGATGGTAAGCAGTTATGAAAAGGACAATAGTCAGCATGTAGTGCAGGATATAGAAGAATATTTTGCCAGTCATAATGCTATACATGAGAAAGAAAGTTATGTAAACCAAACGAATGATATAAACCAAGCAAATGATATAAACCAAACGAATGATATAAACCAAGCAAATGATATAAACAATATAGATAATATCAATAATATGAATTCAGGTGTTAACTATAGCAGCGGAAATGATTATGGTTATGATAATTTTATGGAAGATGTTATGCTTGATATAAAGGATAGCTTAGATATAGCCTATAACATGGGTATTTCAAAGGATAAGATCATTATCGATCCGGGAATCGGATTTGCAAAGGATCTTTCTCAGAATCTTAAGGTAATGAATCATTTATCAGACTTATGTAAACTGTGTTTTCCGGTTCTTTTAGGAACCTCAAGAAAATCAATGATCGGACTAACCCTTGATCTTCCGACGGATGAAAGGCTTGAAGGAACGATAGCTACATCAGTGATAGGATATCAGGCAGGCTGCAGGATCTTCAGGGTGCATGATGTAAAGGAGAATTACAGGGCGTTGAAGATTGCTGAAGCGATCATGAAAGCAGGTTGACATAACTTGCGCGGGCGTGGTGCTGGTTTACATAATGCAAGTTGACATAATCTTAGTTGTGGTTGTTTGGAGGGTTGATCAATGGATATGATCTATATCGAAAATCTTGAGCTTTTCGGATATCATGGAGTGCTTGAGGAAGAAGCGGTTTTGGGACAGAAATTCATTATATGTGCAAGGCTTTTCTTAGATACGAGAGAGGCCGGAAAGGATGATGATCTTTCAAAGTCTTTAGATTACAGTGATGTATGCCGGAGCATAAAGGATATTGTTAAGAATGAGCGCTGCCAGTTGATTGAATGTCTTGCGGAAATAATAGCAGAAAAGCTTCTTCTGACATATGATATTCTTAAGGAGGTTGAGATTACAGTCAAGAAACCGTGGGCGCCTGTGCTGGTGCATCTTGACAGCGTTTCGGTAACTATTAAGCGCGGATGGCATAAGGCATATCTTTCGATCGGCTCTAATATAGGAGACCGGGAAGGTTATCTTGATCAGGCGGTTGACTACCTCAATAATGAGGAGGACACAAGGGTAACGGCTGTATCCGATTATATCGAGACAAAGCCCTGGGGTGATGTTGAGCAGGAGGATTTTTTAAACGGCGCATTGGAGATAGAGACCTTAAAAACGCCAAGAGAGCTGCTTAACACTGCAATGGCAATAGAAAAAGAAGCGCACAGAGAGAGACTTGTCCGCTGGGGACCGCGAACTCTCGATGTGGATATACTATTCTATGATGATGAGATAATAATGGAGGAGGACTTAAAGATCCCTCATGTGGAGATACCAAGGCGGGAGTTTGTCCTAAAACCTCTAAGCGCGATAGCACCTTATTATATGCATCCGGTACTACATAGATCGGTGGCTGAGCTGCTAGAGGATCTTAGGAAGGAACAGTAGCATATAGAATTGGTTTAAGTCAGGAGTTTAACTATGAATGAATTATTGATAATCTTTATTGTGGCTATGATAATCAGTGCAGTCGGCTTCAAAATGTACGTATATTTCTTTTCTGTCGGCTATGGTTTTTCGATCGCAGGCATCGCTGTTACAATGCTTATATTATTCAGAGACAGGTTGAGCATATGTACGGTGATCATGTGCGTAATGTTTATAATATACGGGGCAAGACTTGGAGGATATCTGCTGATAAGAGAGCTTAAGAGTACTGCATATAAGAGTCTTCTTAAAAATGAGTCGAAGGATAATGTTAAGTTTTTTGTCAAAGTGTGTATATGGCTGGCATGCGCTATCCTTTATGTTGGCGAAACAGCACCGGTATTTTTCAGGATGCAAAGCGGCGGCGGCAATGACGCATTTGCTATCGTCGGTATAGCGTTTATGGCAGCGGGAATCATTTTGGAGATGGTTGCAGATCATCAGAAGACGGTCGCAAAGAAGAAGGATGCCCATATGTTTGTAAGCACGGGAGTGTATAAGTTTGTAAGATGTCCGAATTATTTCGGTGAGCTGTTGCTGTGGACGGGAGCATTTATTTCGGGAATAAATGTGCTTAGCACGCCGTTTCAATGGATACTGGTTGTGCTCGGATATCTTGGAATCATTTATGTAATGTTTTCAGGAGCGAGAAGGCTTGAGCTTAGACAGGACAAAAACTACGGTCACATGGAAGCTTATCAGGAGTATGTTAAGACTACGCCGATCATTGTACCGTTTCTTCCTATATATAGTGTGAAGGATCACAAGTGGTTAGTGGCGTGATAATGATGAAAAGTCCGGTGGACACCGGAACTGCGCTGCACGCAGTAGAACGAGGAAATGACAGGGACTTACCGGAGGAAGTCTTTAACTCAGTCGGAGAAATCCCCCACCTCTAAGCTTAGGTGTAGGTGGGGGTTATGTCAAACTATACTCAGTCGGGG
>OMSZ01000312.1 GCA_900313855.1 uncultured Eubacteriales bacterium | reverse complement strand
CGTATATAAGAGTTTGTAAGTATTCAGGGATGGTTTTCTTAGCGTTCGCGGCAAGTCTCAAGGTCGACATCCTGTCTCCATTGAGACTGCCGGACATCCTTGTCCGGCATCCGCTAATTAGTATACTGAATACTAACAAACTCTAATATACTACCAGAAGTCGTTCGATATCGACATATCCGTATTGACCTGTGCTGTTCATCGATAATATATCAGTTCGTACAACCAGTCAAGCATAATTAAAATTTTTAACAGAACGCACGCCATAATTAACGCCCCAAACAAACTGCAAGCGAACACAACGTATAAGAGTTTCGCTCAATGCATTACCCTTACAAACCCTAATTTAAGAAAGAGAGGAAGAAATTATGATAGCTTTAGGTTGCGATCAGGCAGGTTACTCTTTGATGCAGGAGGTTAAGAAGCATCTGGAAGAGAGAGGATTGGAATACAAGGATTTTGGAACATATTCAGAAGAGTCGGTGGATTATCCCGTGTATGGCAAGAAGGCTGCAAAGGCAGTGGCTTCCGGTGAATGCGACAGGGGAATACTGATATGTGGTACAGGTATCGGAATTTCCATTACGGCTAATAAGATTAAAGGAATACGTGCGGCACTCTGTCATGACTGCTTTAGCGCAGAGGCAACAAGACTTCATAATGATGCCAATATGCTTGCAATGGGCGCGCGGGTAATAGGTGTTGGGCACGCCAATAAGATAGTTGATACTTTTTTGGATACTCCATTTTCGGGAGTAGAAAGACATGCCCGTAGAATCGCTATGATAGAAGAGGAGTAGGTGATCGATAAGCTTTATCGGGATTTTGTGAAAGGCATCATGTAGAAAGACAACTGTTTTTTCAAAGTCCGTGAACTTAAGGTTTGCAGATGCAGCCTTGAATAGAGTCTTAAGCAGGAGGAATAATAAAATGAAAATGCTTGCGTTAATAACTCAACTGGCTATTTCAATGTTGACAGCCATACTGATATGCGGAGTGTTAGGTTATTTTGTTGACTACCTGTTTGGAACTAATCTGTTTATATTCTTTCTGATCCTTGGAGTAGGTGGAGGATATAAGACCTGCTATAATGTTATTTGTAAGTTTCTAGGGAAGAAAAGTCTGTTTGATAATAGTAAGGCAAATGAAGAGAAGAAGAATGAGGACAGTATTTAAGGTGATTTTTATCGTGTAAAGAGTTTTTGGGGTGGGTGACAAATAGTTATAGAATAGAGAAAAATGAAATCGAATGTGAGAAAGAAACAGGATACGGATCCTGTTTCTTTCTTTTATATAGATATAATGAAGCTGCAAAAGTAGTTCCCGGTTTGAAGTGTTATGTAAACCGAACTATAGGATTTATATTTTCATGTTAGAAAGGTAAAAAACCTATCGACACATTTGTTACATAATTATTACAATGCTTATGTCGCGTTTTGTCAAAAAATATCAAAAGCCATAGAATAACGTAAAATAATAAAGAAAATGCGAATTAGTAATGCAAAAACCGATGTGTATTTGACAAAAAATCGGCTCGAGGGGTTGACATATTATTGCTTTTGTGTAATAATGTTACAAAAGTGTTACAAATATATTTCGAGTAATACTTTTGTTTAAAACAAATATGTAACAAAATGAAAGGAGACAGAAGGTTTCTATAAAAGAGACTTTCAAAAGGAAAATGAAGAGAATAGTGACAGTAATTGTGGTGTGGGTTACATTGTGTCTGTTGTTAGGGGTTAAAGCACAGGCAGCCACCATATCAGCTGCTACTAAAGATAATTCTCAAGCTACTATAGATCAATTGACAAGACTTGAAATGCACAAATACTCAAAGAGTTATGTTAAAAAAGCAAAAAAGAAAAAAGCAAAGAAATCTGTTAAAGCAGTTTTGAAGGATTCAAGCTGTGAGAACTTAGAAAATGGTATAGGTATACTTGAAGAGCCGCAGATTAGTGTTGACAATATGGAGAAGATGGCAGGTATGAAGAGTACCGAGGCTGTGGAACAGAAGAAAAAAGCCGCAAGCAATAAGAAAACCTATACTAAACAGGAGCTTCGTCTCATGACATGTATCATTTATTGTGAGGCAAGAGGAGAAAGCTATGCGGGACAAAAGGCAGTGGGAATCGTTGTTATGAACCGCAAGAGAAGTAAGGAGTTTCCTGATGGTATCAAAAAGGTAATATATCAGAGAGGTCAGTTCTCTCCGGTGAGAAGCGGAAGCTTTGACAGAGCGTTAGCGCTTTATGACAAATATGATAAGGCGGGTAAGTTCAAGAATGAGATGCCAAGCTGCATGAAGGCTGCGAAGGAAGTGTTAGAGGGTTCGACAACCATCATGGTTGGCGGGAAGGAAAAGGAGATGAAGAATTATCTGTATTTTTCCTGCTACATCTCAAATGCGAAATATACATTAGGTGGTCATCAATTCAAATAGGATAAAAGAAGTGTGTGAACGAAGGTCCGGCAGTTTTTTGCCGGGCTTTCGTTCATTTTTTCGTTTGGATAAGCATAAAATGTTAAAGCATGTAAGGGTATATGTCGGAGGCGGTTTAAATTTATGACAGATGTTAAAGATTATGGACTGTGCTTTGAAGGCGTGAGTAAATATGCTCCCGAAGATAGAAAGAGAGGGGTATCTCACAAGAAATGTAAAGGTATCGTGCTTATAATAACTATGGCTGTGTTTTATTTCTGTGCACTCACAGGCTGTGAGTTTTCAGAGACCAGTGAGGAAAAGATAAAGGATTTGGATTATACGGTGTGTGATGAAAGCCGGCTTCCCGGAGAGCTTAAGAAACTTATAAATGAAAAGAAGAAGGAGCCGTTTAAGTTCACATACAGGACGAACGATTATCTTTATATTGTTGTGGGCTACGGTGCGCAGGATCGTATCGATCTTAACGTGGTTATGACGGAGCTTTATCTGACGGAAAATGCAATATTTGTAGATACTGATCTTACTACCAAGGAGACTACAACTCTTGATGACGGTCTTGTAAGTTACCCCTGGATTGCGGTAAAATGCGAGCTTTATGATGTGCCGGTAAATTTCAAATGAAAATAATAACATTGTCGCGTAATATGTAAGCAGGAATCCGCTTTGTTGCTGCAATATGGTGGATTCCTTTTTTGTTGCATATAAATGTTGTATTGAGTATAATTACTCTAATTGAAGGTGAATTATTGCAATAATAGTATTAAGCTAACCAAAGAACAATTATGACGATAAAAGAAGTGTCATAATTGTGTGATTAGGAAAGTATAAAAGTCGGAAATCCGATTAATACAATCCCTGTTTAGCCATTGGAGATCATATGAATGTAATCAGGATATTTGGAAAAATAATATTAATTATCATTTGTCTTATAGTTATCATTGTAATTATTGCATTACTGTTTCTTTGGTTTTATCCGTCTGTTGGAAAGCTGCCAAACAAAGCAGACAGAGATGAGTTTGCGGCAAAGACAAAACAGTATTATGATGGACAGTTTCATAATGAAAATGATACAAGCACGATGACGGATTCAAAAAGTGAAAGAAGCAAACATACAACGCCCGAAACAATGATCAAAGCGGAAAAACCATCATTGCTAGATAATAAGGATGATGATTCGTTGGCATTTACCTGGCTTGGGCACTCGTCATTTATTTTGCAAATGGGTAAGCTTAATATTCTTGCGGATCCGGTGCTTAGCAATTACAGCTCACCGGTATCATTTGCAGGGCCTAAGAGGTTTTCGGAAGTGCCAATAACGGCAGGGGACAT
>OMSZ01000313.1 GCA_900313855.1 uncultured Eubacteriales bacterium | reverse complement strand
TTCATATTCGACATAGAAGCTTCAACAGACATCTTTCTGCCTGAAGCGGTTAAAACCTCAGAAAAGTCTACGTTCATAGATATTCTCCTAAACTCACACGTCAGATATTATACATACTTTATAAAGCTTTGTCAACAAAAAATTATTATCCAACCAGCTCTAATGTCTCTCTTGCAATGGCAAGCTCTTCATTTGTCGGAATAACATATACTTTAACCTTCGAATCAGGTGTAGATATCATTATCTCCTGTCCGCGGACATTATTAGCATCTTCATTAAGTTCAAATCCCAGATATGAAAGATAACCGCATATCATACGTCTTACGGTAATATTGTTTTCTCCTATTCCTGCAGTAAATGCAATTGCGTCAACGCCATTCATTGCAGCAGTAAATGAACCAATATATCCGGCAGCTCTGTAGGCAAACATTTCTAAAGCTGTCTTTGCTCTTTCGTTACCGCCTTCACTTGCTGCTTCAAGATCCCTGAAATCAGAAGAAACACCTGAAATCCCTTCAACTCCTGACTTTTTATTGAGAATATTGATCACCTCATCAAGGGAAATGTTTAACTTTCCTGCAAGATATTGTACAACAGCAGGATCTATACTTCCACTTCTTGTACCCATGATAAGTCCATCAAGTGGTGTAAATCCCATACTTGTATCAACAGATCTGTCATCCTTTACAGCAGTAATTGAAGAACCATTTCCGAGATGACATATAATAACCTTGGATTCTCCGCTTTCTTTTCCTATAAGCTCTAATAATCTCTTTGATACAAAGCTGTGTGAGGTTCCGTGGAAACCGTATTTTCTAACCTTATGATCCTCATAATACTCATAAGGTAGTCCATAAAGATATGCCTTCTTTGGCATAGTCTGATGAAATGCAGTATCAAATACCGCAACCATAGGAGTATCCGGCATCAAGGCACGACATGCTGATATTCCAATAAGATTTGCCGGATTATGAAGCGGAGCCAGATCATTACACTCAGCTATCGCTTCTATTACATTGTCATCTATAACTACAGACTTTGCAAATTTCTCTCCACCATGAACAATACGGTGACCGACTGCACCAATCTCAGAAAGATCTTTAATAACTCCATGCTCATTATCAGTCAAAGCCTCAAGCACCAGAGAAACAGCCGTTTTATGATCAGGCATGGAAACTGATGCTTCATATTTATCTTTTCCTGCAGGTGAATGTGTAAGCTTTCCGTCAATACCTATCCTTTCACATAATCCCTTAGCGATAACTTCCTCTGTATCAGAATTGATCAACTGATATTTTAGAGATGAACTTCCACAATTAACCACAAATACATTCATTTATATTATCCTCCTGTCAATTGATTTGTTTTTCCAATTTGCCGTCATCAAGCTTCATCTGCTTGCGTCCGTGTTCTTTTGCATAGTACATACACCAGTCTGCACGTTTTAACAGATCTTCGGTATTATCACAGAACTCCGGATAAGAAGTAAGACCTACGCTGACACTTAATTTGATATCATTGTCATTATAAGTAACAACCTGACTGCAAAGCTTTTCAAAAAGAGTCTGAATTATAGGCTCAGCCTCCTTAATATCTTTATCGGGAAGTGCAACAACAAATTCTTCACCACCATATCTGCAGATAAAACCGTCATTTTCATCTATGCACTCAGCGGTTACTTTAGCAATACGTTTAATAACTTCATCACCAGCAAGATGACCATAAGTATCGTTGACGTTCTTGAATTTGTCTATATCAAAAAGTGCAACTGATAATTTGCCCTTTTCTTCAACGATCTTCTTAGCAGTCTCATCAAAAAGCTCATTAAAGTACAATCTGTTATTAATACCTGTCAAACCATCAGTTCTTGCCATATGCTGCATATTGTTATAAATCTTAACATTACTTATTGCTATATCATACTGGGCGATAATGGCATTGTAGAAGGATCTGTTTTCATCGAAAAGATTAAGCTTGCTGTCACCGACCATAAAAAGACCATATCTTTCCTTCTTTCCACCTAAAAGTTTAATATATACGGAATTAATATTAACATCCTTTAAGAAGGTTATCTGCTCTCCAACCTTAACGTTAATGATTCTCTCCGATGAATTGGTACGGATCATCTGATAATATATCTCCTCCATATTCTGTTTGATCTTTTCTTCGAGCGTGCTGACATTGGACTTTATAACATAGTTACGCTTCTTGTTATGATATACATTCTCTTTGATATATACAGCACAGAAGCCCAACTTCTTAACGTTCATTATGGAGTCAACGATCTTATTGGAAATATTAGTAACATCAAAGGAGGTTGCTATATAACGCATAATCTCCTCCTGAACCTTCATCTCCTCATTGGCTTCCTTTATCTGCTTATTGGCACGCTGCAGATCTATCTTCTGAATATTGAGCTGATCGTTGGTGTTGCGAAGCTTATACTGCATATTAAGAATATTCTCGTTCTTTTCAACTATGTTTTCAAATTTGCGTCGTTCATTAAGAAGCTCTTCATCCTTGAATTTAATATATTCAGCAAACGAAAAGGCTTCGCATATGAGAACTACACCGATCAAGGCCGCAGCAAAGAGCATGAACATCCATTCATTATCCTTATGAACAGTCATTCTGATCA
>OMSZ01000070.1 GCA_900313855.1 uncultured Eubacteriales bacterium | reverse complement strand
TATCATTTCAAGTGCAAACTCTTTCGGTTTCCTGTATAGTATTATGACTCCGAGCATCCATGTTATGACCTCTAAGATATGCGTAACATAGAAGCCCTGCGTTATAAGAAACGCCTGTGAAAAAAGCACTCCAAGAATTATTGCGGATATGATGACTGATATTATCCCTTCACCCTTTGCATACCAGCATATGGCAGCCGCAAACGGTGACAGACATGCTACCACAACCCAGATCAACATATACGTTGTCGGAAGAAAATGGAGCACATAATTACAAAATACATAGTACCCTGCGACCATACCCATGAAAAACAGAAAGCAGTTGATCGCGGCATGAAGCGGTCTTTTCGCATATACTGATAATATCGTCCCGATAAGGATCCATATTGCAAATCGTCCAAAATAATTGCCGATATCAAGTCTTTCCAAAAAGCCCGGCAGGTCACCAAACATTGCCTCGTCAAGCATTTTCTGAACAACGCCTATTGTTGCTCCTGCTACTATTATTCCAAAACATATCAACAATCTGAATTGATTCAGACTGTTTTTTTGTGATTCTCTTATACTTTCTAATTTCATCTATATTCTTCCTTGATTTATATTATCGCCATCTCTTAAGATCCTTCTTTTCCATCGCAACAAGGAAAATATTATCTTCATTGACCTTAACATTCGGATCGGCAAATGACCATAATCCGCCCTGCTCCTTCATCGCTACAACATTCAGATTATAGCTTTTGCGCAGGTTTAACTCTATAAGGTTCTTGCCTATCCAGCTCTTTCTTGCCTTAACCTCCGCTATACAGAAATTATCATCAAGCTCCATATAGTCAAGCAATCTTGATGAAAGGATATGTGCCGAACGCACACCTCCCTCATCCTCCGGATCTAATATCTTATCAGCGCCAACCTTCTTAAGAATAGATGACATTCTATCTGATGATGTCTTGGCTACAACAAGCGGAACTCCCTGCTCTTTTGCAACGGCAACCGCCATAATACTTGCGGCAAGGCTTCTTCCCATAGCTGTTATAACTATATTCATGTTTTTAAGATCAAGTGCCAACACCTCATCCTCATTAGACAGATCAGCACATACAGCCACGGTTGATTTGTTGGCAAACTCCCTTACCAACTCCTCGTTCTTATCTGCAACCAACACCTCGGAACCCATGTCATATAAACACTCAGCAAGGCTTCTTCCGTACTTTCCAAGACCTAATACTGCAATTGATTGTTTCATTTCTTCCTCCTTAACCTACGTAAAAATCTCCGTCAATATAATGAATCTTGTTATCTATTGATGTTTTTTTCGAGAAAAATATCGCCATGGATATAGGACCTATCCTTCCAAGATACATTGAAACTATTATAATTATCTTTCCGATAACATTCAGATTAGGCGTCAGGCTTCTTGAAAGACCGACTGTTGCCGATGCACTCACAACCTCATAAAGCGCATCCTCAAGGCTTACCGGATTTGTAGCGATCAGCAGTACCGTCATAAAAACAATTGTAGCAAAGCTTACCGTAACGATAGCCGATGCCTTACGCATAAGCTCCTCCGAAACCTTTTTTCTAAACACCACGGTCTCATTTCTTCCGCTAATATATGAACGTGTATTCATTATTATAAGGAATATTGTTACTGTCTTAACACCACCGGCAGTTCCTATCGGTGAGCCTCCGATGAACATCCACAGGCATCCAACAACACACGATGCTCCCGTCAGCTTATCCTGCGGCACTGAAGCAAATCCCGCTGTACGAAGCGTAACCGATTGGAATAAGGCGTTCATAATCTTATCACCGGTATCCATCAACCCTATAGTTTCCGGATTATTATATTCTGTGACGAAGAAAATGACCGCACCACCTAACAGCAGCGCAAGTGTTATCTGCAAAACAACTCTCGTATGCTCCGGCATTCTGGTTATAACCTGTCTTATGGAAAACCGTTTCATGAAACCAGCCTTGATACCATGAAGAATATCAAACCACACAACAAAGCCAAGACCGCCAAGCACGATAAGAACCATGGTAACTATCATAAGAAGCGGACTTGTCCTTAAGCTTATCATACTGTCAGGACCCACAACATCCATTCCCGCATTACAGAAGGCAGATACTGCCTGGAATACGGATGCCCATATCCCCTTCTTTAATCCCAGTCTTGGAATAAAATCAATCATATACAGTAATGCTCCCAAACCTTCCACAAGAAAAGTTCCTAAGATGACTCTTTTCAAAAACTTTAACAGGTGACGGCTGTCATTCATATTCATTGCATCCTTAAGCAGCATACGGTCACCAAGAGAAATGTTTCTTGATGTCAATAAAACAAAACCGAAAACCACAGAAACTATTCCCAAACCGCCTATCTGTGCAAGAATCATAATAACCATCTGTCCGAAAAAGCTCCAATGAGCATATGTATCAACCACAACAAGCCCCGTAACACACACAGAGGTCGTCGCAGTAAACAGCGCCGTCAGAATATCCGTTTCACATCCGGGCGCGGCGCATATCGGCAGATATAATATTAACGCACCGATAATTATGACCGTCAGAAAACTAAGCGGTATAAGGTGTACGGGTGATATCCGTAATCTCTTCAAAGTAATTCTCAACTCCAATTCTTATATACGAGTTA
>OMSZ01000399.1 GCA_900313855.1 uncultured Eubacteriales bacterium | reverse complement strand
GGCAACTGTTAGTTGTAGAATAAGATTATTATTTTAATTGAGATAAGGGAAAGAGAGAGTATCATAATGGATAAATTTTTTAAAGTTAGTGAGAGAGGATCATCCATTAAAATGGAGATCATCGGTGGATTGACAACCTTCTTTGCAATGGCATACATTGTTTTTGTTAATCCTAATCAGGTTGCCGGTGAAGGTGCAACAGGTTGGCTTGCAGGCGCTGCGGCTGAAGCAGGAATAGATGTTTCCGCTCAGCTTGGTCAGATTTGGAACTCAGTTTTTGTCGCATCAATTCTTGGCGCAATAATCGGTACATTGTTAATGGCTTTTCTTGCTGATATGCCTTTTGCACAGGCCTGTGGAATGGGACTTAACGCGTTCTTCTGCACAAGCTTTATTGCAGCTTCGGTTTTCGGTGGAGTAGATGTAATTGAAGGTTATCATGCCGGTATGGTTATCATCTTTGTATCAGGTCTTGTATTTTTGTTGTTATCAGTTACGGGTGCAAGAGAATATATTGCAAAGGCTATGCCGGAATGTCTTAAAAAAGCTATTCCTGCCGGTATCGGACTTTTCATAGCAATGATCGGTATGAAAAACGCAGGTCTTATTCAGGCAAATCAATATACATTTGTACAGTTTGTTGATATTCACGGTGGGAAATGGGCAGATTACTGTCCGGCCATTGCTGCATTTATCGGACTTTTATTAATAGCTATATTAGAAAAGTTCAATGTAAAGGGTAGTGTTATTATTTCGATTTTTATCACCTCGGTAATCTATTATATATTTATCGGGGAGACTCCAAGCTTTGATGTAAGTGCCATTGGACAGACCTTCAAAGATTTTACAGAGGTTGGTATTGTAGGAATATTTGATGGTAAAGCATGGGGCGATGCTTTTGGTGGAGCACCTGTCGGAGGAATATTTAATGCTGTAATGCTTATTATTACATTCTGTCTTGTTGATATGTTTGACACGATTGGAACTCTTTATGGTACAGCAGCACAGGCTAATATGCTTGATGAGAATGGTGATCCGATAAATGTTAACAAATCAATGCTCTGTGATTCAATTGCGACTGTATGTGGAGCAGTTCTTGGAACTTCTACATGTACAACGTTTGTTGAGTCATCCTCAGGAGTTGCTGCCGGAGCAAGAACCGGACTTGCAAGTGTTGTAACATCTATATGCTTTGCGCTTTGTCTGTTCTTAAGTCCTCTTGCAAGTATAATACCAAGTGCTGCAACAGCACCTGCACTTATCTATGTCGGAGTTCTTATGATGAAGAGCTTTGCACAGGTTGATATGAATGATATAGCTTCAGCACTTCCAGCTTTCCTTGCTCTTATTATGATGCCGCTTACATATTCTATCGCTAACGGTATCGGTATTGGAGCGATCGCCTATGTAATGATCAGAATATTTACAGGAAAATATGAGAAGAAGGATGTTATAATTACGATTATTGCAGCCTTATTTGTTCTCAAATTTATCTTTGTTACAATGTAATAAATATATATTTTTTATAGGATGTCAGGGGTCATATCAGTGATGATATGGCCCTTATTTTTTTGTTAATAAGGTTCTTACAAGTTAAACATTTCTTAATAATGTATTGACATAATAATCCCTTTATGTTATAACTGTATCAATACAAGTGGTACGGATAATACACGTTGAAAAAATGCTTGAAAGGAGGAGTGTGTATGGTACAGCTGGATTATAAGAGCAGCAGACCGATCTATGAACAGATAATTGAACAGATGAAGTACAATGTAATGAAGAAATATCTTAATCCCGGAGACTCTATTCCATCGGTAAGGAAATTGGCACTGGAGCTTAAGATAACACCGGGTACTGTGGCAAAGGCATATCAGGAGCTTGAACGTCAAGGTGTAATAGAGACCATAAGGGGTAAGGGAACATTTATCGCCTCAGAAATTAAGGTCAAACATGATGATGACAAGATTGATCTGGCAAAGAAACAGATAAGATCATCGGTTATGGAACTGAAATTAATGGGATATGACAAGAAAAAGATTGTTGAGCTTGTCAAGGAAATGTATGAGGAAATTAGTTGATATTATATAAAATAAGCAATGGGTATTAAGAGGATTTGAATTAATAATAATTGTATTTTGTAAATGATGAGGAGATGAGAATATGTTGGAAATAAAAGATTTGTATAAGGGTTACGATAAGAATCCTGTTATTAAAAATATTAGTATTACAGTTGACCGTGGAGAGATACATGGACTTATAGGTGAGAACAGTGCCGGAAAGACAACACTTATAAAATGCGCGGCAGGAATATATATGGCTGACAAGGGCGAGATTCTTTTTGACGGGGAACCGGTATTTGATAATCCTACGGTCAAAGAGAAGATAGGTTATGTGGCGGACTATAACGAATACATAAGATTTTATAATATTAAGAATATGGT
>OMSZ01000053.1 GCA_900313855.1 uncultured Eubacteriales bacterium | reverse complement strand
CGGCACACCTCTCCTCTGTGTATCACTTTAGCGGGATCATCGATCATGCACAAGGTATTCTTCGGCATATATGATAAAAAGCTTGTCAATTCATCATAAAATGATCCTATATAGCCATCAATACCCATGGCGCTATGGAAATACTCAAGCTCCTCCTTAAGCTGCTCTACACTGCGATTGATCCTTGCGTATTCCTCAGTCTTAAACGCTTTCTTAAGCTTATCGGCGTATGCCTTATGCTCCTTATCGATCTTCTTAAGTCCTTTATCGATCCTGTCCTCGTCTAATATCATTTCCGAAGCAGGATAGACCATAAGCTTTTGTACATTCTCTATACTTCTCTGACTCTCTGCGTCAAAGCTTCTTATACTGTCAATATCCTCTCCCCACAGTTCTATTCTGTAAGGACAATCACTACTCATAGGGAAGATATCTAATATACCTCCCCTTATCGCAAACTGACCGACGCCATCCACCCAGTCGTTTCTCTCATATCCTTCAGATACGAGTGTCTTCTTAACCTTATCAAGATCAAGCCGGTCACCTATATTAAATTCCAAAATGTGCTTTCTGACTTCGTCTAACGGAACAACCTTATTAAGCAGCGCATCTATCGATACCACAACTGTTGTCACAGTTTTCTCGATTATTGCCTTAATTACCTCCATACGCTGTGCTAATATCGTATGTCCATGGATATCCGCGCTGTAGAACAGCACATCCTTTGCAGGAAACAAAAGCGTATTTCTGTCAAAAAAATGAAAGGCTTCATATATCTCCTTTGCCCTGTCCTCACTGTAGGTTACTATCAGTCTTACATCGGAACCCGCAATGCAATCCATGATGTAATATCTGGCATATCCGTCTGTACCCGAAATCTCTATCGGAAACCTTCCTTTGCTTTTCGCCTCCGAATACAAAGCTTTTATCTGTGAGTTGTTATACGGATTAAACAAGCTCTCCATTAATATTTCCTTTCCCTTGCAAAGCTTTCACAAAACAATCCACAACATTTAATTGAGATCAGAATTTTGACGTTGCTCTAACATTAGAATCAAACATTTTATTAAATCCGAGCCAGTCATTATTCTGATTAGAAGACGAATCTAACAATTCGACAAAACCTTCCAGCTTCGCGTCTGTATTATCAGCAAATGATAAGGCTACTGCTTCAATGATAGCCGGCTTCTTGGGCGAACCGAATTCCAATTCTCCATGATGAGATAATATGCAATGCTTAAGCTCATTAGAAAGCTTCTCAGGGAAACCATCGATAGCTTTAATCTTCTCATCAACGATAATTACGCCTTTTACTATGTGTCCTATGAGCTGACCCTCATCGGTATAATCATTTTCAGGAAAAGCCGAGATCTCATCCATCTTTCCTATATCATGCAAAAGCGCTGCTGTGATCAACAGATCTCTGTTGATCACAGGATAACCATGCGCATAGAAATCGCAAAGCTTTGCAACTGACAAGCTATGTTCTAACAGTCCGCCGGCAAAATTATGATGCATGGTTTTGGCCGCAGAATGAATCTTAAAGCGTTTGATAAAATCCTCATCCTCCATAAACACCATTTTAAGAAGTGCTGACAAATGAGGCTCTTTAACTGACTTAATGATATCTGTCATTTCGTTATACATTTCATCAATATTCTTTTTGGAATAAGGCATATAGTCTCTCGGATCATATTCCCCTTCTTTTGCTTTTCTGATCCTTCTGATGTTAAGCTGAATGGCGCCCTGATAGCTTGTGACCTGCGCATCAACCTGAATATAATCCATGGAATCGAAATGCTCGATTCCGTTATTGATATCCCAAACCTTACCATCTACCACACCGGTCTTGTCATGAAGCTGCATCGAATAATAATTCTTACCCGCTTTAGTCTGTAAAGTCCTCTTATTCTTGCAAAGATATATCGATGATATCATATCTCCGTCTCTAAGTTCCGCAATAAAACGCATAAATATATGCTCCTTCCTATTCCTTACCGCTTATCGGAAGAGAGAAAATGAACTCACTTCCGGCACCTTCGGTACTTATTAAATCCATATTCTCGCCATGAGCTTTTATGATCTCCTTTGTGATCGCAAGTCCTAAGCCCGTTCCCTGTTTATCCTTACCTCTTGATACATCTGCCTTATAGAATCTGTCAAAAACCTTATTCTGCTTTTCCTTTGATATACCCGGACCGTCATCCTTGACAGACACAAACACCTTATCATTCTTGTTGGTGACTGTAGCAACTATACTGCCGTTTTGAGGACTGAACTTAATAGCATTATCAACAAGATTAAATATAACCTGACCGATCTTCATCCTGTCTGCATGAACTATGGTATTCTTTGCAGGAC
Source organism: uncultured Eubacteriales bacterium (assembly GCA_900313855.1). GTDB lineage: Bacteria > Bacillota > Clostridia > Lachnospirales > Lachnospiraceae > CAG-590. The sequence continues at coordinate 1,121 of OMSZ01000053.1, read as the reverse complement.
AGTTAATTCTGAAATCAATCTTTTTCTTTTCACACAAAACCTCTGTTGTATTACGCGTTAATCTTATTACATCAACAATATCAAAATCCGACATTTTAAGCACCGGACCATGAGTATCAAAATCATTTAATTCCAGAAGTCCTTCCGTAAGCTTTGTCAGACGGTTTGACTCATTTAACACTATACCAAGATAGCGGTTGTACTTTTCCGGAGGAATCGTTCCGTCAAGCATGGCTAAAAGATAACCCTTGATAGAGGTTAATGGCGAACGGAAATCATGAGATATATTGGCAATGAAATTCTTGCGGTAAATATCGAGCTTGTTTAATTCTCCTGCCATGAACTCCAAAGAATCCGAAAGCTCTCCGATCTCATCCTTTCTTTCAACGCCCGTGGTCGCATCAAAATTACCCTTTGCATATTCCTTAGCCGTAGCACTGATCTTTGCAATCGGTCGAAGAATTGTTCCCGACATATATATCAACATCAATACAACAATAAGTATCATCGCAACGAAAGGCATATACATGATCCCGAGAATATCCTTCTGAATATTGTCAAGCTCCGTAAGGGATGTATGAAGAACCAAAAATCCCGTCTGCTTACCGTCTAATAGCACCGGCATACCAACACTGATCATGGTACCGTCAAATGTATTATAGAAATTTCCGGTCATTGTAAACCCGTCTTTTATATCAATATTCTTATCTATCTGCATTATATTGTTGGGAACTTTTCTGTAATTCTTTGGATAAGATACCGCTATTATCTTGCCGATCTCATTACAATACCAGACCTTTGTCTTAAGCGCGTCTTCAAATTCATCCAGCCTTTCCTGAAGATATTCCTCATCCATATTACCCTGAACATAAGCAGATATAGTCTGGACAGATAAAAGATGCGCTTCATTTGCCAGATTACTTTGCTTTTCCTGAACAAGAGTCCTCTTTGTCGCATAGGTAGTATAGCTTGCCAGTATCATAAAAACTACGATCAAAAGCAATACTATCCCGACAATTACCTTGTCAAAAAAGTTGCTCTTCATTACTCTACTTCACCTCGAATTTGTACCCGATTCCCCAAACTGTCGCAATAGACCAGTTATTCTCATCCTTGATCTT
>OMSZ01000125.1 GCA_900313855.1 uncultured Eubacteriales bacterium | reverse complement strand
TTCATTCTTGGTGAGCTTAAGACTCCGACGGCTGCTGTTGAGATACCTGATGTATATGTAGGTACGAAATACGAGCCATTACTTACAACAGATTCTGACGGCAAGGATAAGGCAGTATTTGAGTATAAGAGTGCTGATGATGAGAAGGCGGAATTCTCTAAGGATAAACCGACCAAAGCAGGAAAATATATTGTAAGGGCGACAGTACCGGCAACTGACAGATATAAAGAGGCTGTCTGTGAAGGAGCATTTACTATCAGCAAGATAAACGTTGAGGGGTCTAAGGTAAAGGTTAAAGATACATATGTAGGCAGTGAATATACACCTGTTCTTACAACAGATTCAGACGGTAAGGACAAAGCCGTATTCGAGTTCAAATTGGCAAGCGCTGATGATAGTGAATATACTAAGGATAAGCCGGTTAAGGCAGGTGAATATTCTATTCGCGCGACCGTGCCTGAGACAGACAAGTATTTGAAGGTGGTATGTGAGAGCACATTTAAGATTAAAAAGAAGAAATCAGAGTCATATGTGATACTATCCGATCAACATGTCGGCATAAAGTATAAGCCTGTACTTACAACTGACTCGGACGGCAAAGACAAGGCTGTATATGAGTATAAGGCTAAGGGCGAAGATGATGATGCTTACACTAAGGATAAACCGACAAAAGCGGGAGAATATGTGCTTAGAGTAACTATTCCGGAAACGGATGAGTATGAGAAGATTATATGTGAAACATCGTTCTCTATCACATATCTTAAGGATGCCAATATTTCATATAAGGTTTCCGGAACTAACGGAAAGAATGGGTATTATACAACGGATGTTTATATTGCTGCGCCTGATGGTTATGAGATCTCGACTTCAAGAGATGGTAAATATTCAGACAGGATTAAATATACAGAGGATATTACTAAGGTTTATATGAGACGAAAGTCCGACGGCGCACAGATGGAAGTTATGACAATTTCGGAGATTAAGATTGATAAGGATGCGCCTCAGCTTATAAATGCAGTAGATGACAAGAATAATCCTGTTGATCTGTCTAAGACAGAAGAATTGTATGCAGACAGACTTACGTTATCATTTAATGATGAGAATTTATCAACGGTGAAGGTCAATGGTGAGGATATTGCTACGGATGGCAATAACGTGGCTATTGTGTTAGATGCTGAGGGCGGAGACAAATATTTTGCAATAATTGTTGAAGACCTTGCGGGTAACAGGTATTCATCAAATATAGTTCTTAAGTCAGCTTGGATGAAGGATAATACTATTCCTCCGGGAGCGAAGGTTAAGCTTTCTCCTGGTAAAGGGTATAAGCTTTCCGGCGGAAGCTGGACTGTATCGGGTGATTCGACAGTATATAACGGTGACAGATTATTCTATGTTAATTCTGCGGGTGATTATGTATTTGTACAGCAATGATTGAACCATCTGATCTGCCGGTTGCAGAAGCAACTGTAAAAAGCACTTTTAGGGTGCACAACATATGGGAAATGTTGGCTCTGTACCGGACGAAATGTAACGGAGATGTCCAAGTGAAGCCGACAGGCAAATTGGAGAAATAAGATACAGACGCTTTTAAGTTAGCCTTCCCTTTTGGGAAGGCTAACTTGATGATAAATAAAGCTTTGTAGTAACATGTAGAATAAATAGGGGGATTATCTAATAATGAAGAATAATTGGAAGATATTAATAGAGGCTGTTGTTGCCGGTCTGCTGGTATTCTTACTTACTGTGTTTAACCTATTATCACCGCTTGACTATATGGTGCGAGATAAGTTGTATCAGATGCCAAGAGGTATTAACAGCAATATCAAGATAGTAGGAATTGATGAGAGAACATTGGATGCCTATGGACCGATTCAGACATGGTCTAGAGGAAGGTACGCCGAGCTTATTAAGAAGTTGAATGAAAACAGTGACGCAAAGCCTGCTCTTATTGGTTTCGATATACTTTTCTCGGGATATGTGGATGAAGAAGGTGATGCGGCTTTAGCGGCCGCATGTGAAGAAAGCGGTAATGTTATCATTGTTAATAATCTGATATATGATGATCGTATGGTTCGTGATTCAGGCGGAGAACTCATCAAACGGGTTAAAAGTGTTGCTGAGCCTTATGAGGAGATAAGTAATGTAACAAATGTCGGATACAGTAATGTTGCTCAGGATTCTGATGGAGTTGTAAGACGTATAATACCGACAGAGAATATGGAAGGAATAGTTAATGAGCAGACGGGTGAACCTGTTGGTGACAAATGCTCAATGTTTTCCAAGGTAATGTACGAGCGCTATTGTGAGATCAATAACGAAGAGGCAACGAAAATCCCGACGGACAGATCCGGAAGGTCTATAATCAATTATTCGGGAAAGCCGGGTGATTATGAATGTATGTCGATGGTGGATGTGTTAGAGGGAAAGATTGACTCGAAGGCATTCAAGGACAGCGTTGTATTAATTGGTGCTTATGCGCCCGGAATGCAGGATAATTTCAAGGTTCCCGGTGGCGGAAGCGAGCAGATGTACGGAGTTGAAATTCATGCCAATATACTTCAGTCATACCTTGAAAACCGTTTTGCCATAAGCGGTAATGCTATTGCATTTGCAATTATAACGGCGTTGGTTGCTTTTGCATTACATATTGCATTTCGTAAGCTTAATGTATGGCAGTCGTTACTTATTTTGTTAGCGGCAAGCGGAATTGAGGTATTTATCTGTGTGACACTCAATAATAAAGGCACAACATATAATATAGTATATCTTCCGCTTATTGCATTTATCTCATTCATATATGCGCTTGCTATTCATTACGCGATTGAGAAGGCTAAGAAACAGAAGGTTATAAATGCTTTCCGCAAATATGTGGCACCTCAGATAGTTGAGGAGATCTCAAAAAAGGGAGATTTTACGATAGAGCTTGGCGGGCAGAATAAGGATATTGCGGTGCTGTTTGTGGATATCCGCGGGTTTACCACAATGTCAGAGGCATTAGAGCCTGAGACTGTCGTTGAGATATTAAATGAGTACTTAAGTCTTACGACCAAATCAATATTTGACAATTCGGGAACGCTTGACAAGTTTGTAGGTGACGCAACAATGGCGGTTTTCAATTCGCCTTTTGACCTTCCTGATTATGAATTCAAGGCTGTATGTGCGGCAATGGATATTGTTAAGGGTGGAGAAGAGTTAGAAAAAGTACTGTTTGAGAAGTATGGCAGAAGTGTAGGCTTTGGCGTTGGTGTTAACTGCGGACCTGCCGTAATAGGTAATGTCGGATGTGAGTTCAGAATGGATTTCACAGCCATTGGTGATACTGTTAATACGGCTGCAAGACTTGAAGCTAATGCGAAGAAGGGTCAGGTGCTTATCAGTGATGAGGTTTACAGACGTCTTAAGGACAGAATCGAGGTTAAGGAAGTAGGAGAGCTTGCACTTAAGGGTAAGAGCAAGGGCTTTATGGTATATGAGGTTGTTAAGGTCGATAGGTAATATTGAT
>OMSZ01000079.1 GCA_900313855.1 uncultured Eubacteriales bacterium | reverse complement strand
TTTTCATCCTCTGTCAGACCGACTGTCTTTGATTTGTGATACAACTCATTTATTCTCTTTATTTTATTCTCGTCCATTTGCAAGCACCTCCAAGAAATCTATAATTTCGCAAGCACCTCCGTGATAAGTCCCTCACAAGTCTCAACATCAATATCATCAATCGCCTTACAGATGCCCTCTATCATACTCTTAATATCATCTGCATACGAATACTTTTTAAGCTCATCCCTGCATTCTTCCATAGCATCCATATCAAGGTCATCACAAGCCTGGTTAAGCTTTTCAAGAATTGCTTTAAGTTCATCCTCTTCAATCATGGAAAGCTCAGATGCATCTATAGTTTCATCTTCAAAATATACAGAGAGCTTATCCAATAATTCTTTATATTTATTGAGTGTAACATCAGTTTGGGCATGAATGGTATCAAGTTCTACATCTTTCCCGGCTTTTTCAAGCTCCCATGCCATATCTCCCAATTCAAAGGCTCCTATCTGTCTTGAGCTGCTCTTTAATGCATGAACCTTAATAGAATAATCGGGCCAGTCCTCATTATCATAAGCCGCCTTAATTTCACTAAGCTTATCAGCACCTGAACGATAATATTCTTTTACAATAGTTTTAAAAAGCTCAGCAGATCCCAATGCCTCAATAGCCTTAGCGTTATCTAACTCTTTGAAGATTATAGTATCATTATCTTTAGTGTCTTCAGAATCATCAATCTCCTGCGGATCGATATCTACAATCTTTTCCTTAGGAAGCCACTGCTTAAGCTTTGCAACCAGATTCTTGATATCTATCGGTTTTGCAACAAAATCATTCATACCCTCTGACAAAAACATCTCACGCACGCCTTCCAACACATTAGCGGATAAGGCTATTATCGGGGTATCCGCGCATTTGGCTATATTATCCCTTATATATCTTGTAGTCTCAACTCCATCCATCTCCGGCATCATATGATCCATAAATATTAAGTCAAAATCATTTTCCATTATCATAGCAATTGCCTTCTTACCGCTGTCGGCACCATAGCACTGTGCTTTGACCGGTTTGATAAGACCTTCAGCTATTGTAATATTAATAGCATTATCATCAACAATAAGTATCTTTGCATCCGGAGCTGTAAAGTCAATCTTAAAGGCTGCATTTTTATCTTCGTGAGCAAAATCTTTTCCGTTAAGGATCTTAACCATATTGATCGAAGTCTCAGGCTTTCTCAATATTCGAAGATTAGGAATAGATGTCTTGAAGGCGGAATCAAAATCAACAAGAATAACTCCGATAACCTCAGGATTATCCTTCAAAAAGCTTTCAAATTCGGCATCAAAGCTTTTCTCCTTAAAGAAAACAAAATCAATACCATCAGATTTTTCAAACAAGCTTAATCTATCAACTGCCTTAACATCTACACCTAATTTGTTGATCTCATCTATAAATTTATCAAGCATTTCGGGATAATCATCCACAACAGTCGCATGCTTTTTCTCTGCTTCCTCGACAACAATATCCAAAGAAGGATCGATTATCTTCTGCGGCAGACTAAAATAGAAATCTGAGCCTTTACCGTATTCACTAGTTACTCCGATCTTTCCATGCATAGCCTCACAAAGTCTCTGTGAAATAGCAAGACCTAAACCGGTACCCTCCACAGAACGGTTTCGTTTGGAATCAACCTGTTGAAAGCTTACAAAAAGTTTATCAAGATCTTCATTCTTAATACCCTGTCCGGTATCTATAACGTGAATAATAACATTTACTGTATTCTCTGATAATTTCTCTATAGAAATAACTATCGATACAAAGCCCTTTTGAGTGAATTTGATAGCATTATTAGCCAGATTGATGAGAATCTGTCTGATACGCATCACATCACCCTCTAATGCGTGAGGGAGCTTATTATCAACAACAATGAATAATTCAACGTCCTTGTCACCTATTCTGGTCGCAAGCACATTAGCCATTTCCGTAATCTCAATGACAGGTTCATATCTTTCAGGTATGATCTCCATTTTTCCTGCTTCAATCTTGGAAAAATCAAGAATATCGTTGATAATATTAAGAAGATTCTTACCCGAATTCTGGATCTGCATAAGATAATCCTTAATACCCGGATCTTTTTCATCGCGAAGTGCGATCTCCGCCATACCGATAACCGCATTCATTGGAGTTCTTATCTCATGAGACATATTAGCAAGAAAATCCGCCTTCATCTTGGCAGCCTTCTCAAGCTCTATCTTTGCCTGCTCCATCGCTCTCATTTTAAGGATGGATTCCGTTGTATCATGGAGAATATAGATAGTACCCAGATACTTATCATAATCCATAATATCTGTCTTCTTGGCTTTATAGTATGTATCCTTTCCATCCAACTCATATTTGATAACTTCAATATTATTAACGGTAATCGTGTCAGATATCCATTCGTCAAGGTTTTCCTTAAACTCAAAGCTTTTGATGATAAGCGGCGGAAATGCATATTTCAACAGATCATTAACCTCTATCAGATCACCGTGCTCATTATACAAAAGGAAACCGTCACTCATCTCATTGGCAAACCTCTTAAGAGATGAATTTCTAAGCTTTCTATCTGAATAATAACAGGTATAATAAAGTCCTACCAAACAAAATGCATTGATTATAAGACTCATTATCCATACAGGAAATGAATATTTCCACATTATCAGTTCGTTTATCGTAATAATGCAATGGATTCCAATTAAAACATAGAATCTGTTCTTAAATGTATTAGTGCTGTTAT
>OMSZ01000051.1 GCA_900313855.1 uncultured Eubacteriales bacterium | reverse complement strand
TATTGATTTGATAACAACGCCTAATGCGATATAATCTCTGGTGTCATTTATTGGAATTATTTCGCCGAAATGTCCTAACGGTTCTAATCCGAGATCGGTATATCTGCGTATGTATAATATACCATCACTATCTGCATATAATACTATATCAAACGGACGAGGAATATTATTAATTGCGACAAGCAGTATTTCATTTTGGTAATAAATGGGTTCAAATATATTTGTCTGTATAAGTATTCCGAATGAACTTTCATTTTTAAGCGGAACCGGATAATTAGTTATATCTAATGAATTATATAGAAGACCGTTATAAAACATACCATCATGAAAGTTGCCTTTAGGAATTAATAGAGGTATATAGTCTTTATTTTCGGTTTTCTTCTTGATCAGTATATTGTTTTCAAGACTGATCAGGGTTTTAATGAATTGTTTTGATTTATAGGGGAGTGGATCGAGTTGCTTTGTTATTTCAAATGTTTCATCAGATGAATAGTTTCTTTTAACTAATTCATCAATTGAACAATCAAGAACGTCAGCTATCTTTACTAGAGATGACAGCTTGATGTCTTTGGCTTTGCCATATATTATTGACCTTAATGTATCTTCTGAAAGATCTGAGAGAGTTGATAATGTGTTTAAGGTTAGATTTTGTTCTTTTATTTTATCGCGCAACGCCAATCTGAAATGCTTTAGATTCATTTAATTTTCTCCTTTTAAGTTCTACTATTTATTTAGTTTATAATTATAATGCAGTTATTTATATATGTAAATGCATTTATTCGCATTTTATAAATAAAGAATAAAATTAATGATATACTAATTTTTACTTTTTATTTTAAAGTCAATTTGTAATTTTAAAAATAAAATGTTATATTTTGGTATATATAATAAGGAGATTATCTATGACCTGTTTAGAGGTACAGTCAAACATCATATCGTATATAGATGACGGGCTTGAAAAGGATAAGAAAATTGAATTTTTAAAGCATGTTGAAAGCTGTAAGGACTGCAAGGAAGAGCTTGATATATACTATACCATGATCGAGGGAATGCGGCAGATGGATTCTAACCTGCCCATTTCAAGGGATTTTCGTGCTGAATTGGATCTTCGGATAAAAAGAGAGCTAAAGCAGAACCGGAACAGGAAGAAATTACTGTTTTCTACTATTGTCATGACAATATTGGGAGTTTTGGCTTTTTCGATAATAGCTTATATAAATTTTCTTAATATATTATATAATGATGAACAGGAAGAGATCAAACAAAAACAGGGACAGTATTATTACAGTGCCTATTTTGACGATGTTTTATTTGACCCTGAACCCAAACAGTTTAATGTCAATATAGAACCTAAGGAGATTACTGAGCAGAGCTTTTATTCTAAGATAAGACAGTATAATGCCAATAACAGATAATTAGATATTAAGTAATTATAGGAGAATTAATATGGACAAATTATTACTTGTAGACGGACACAGTATTTTGAACAGAGCATTTTACGGATTACCCGATCTTACAAATTCAAAGGGACAGCACACCAATGCTGTACTTGGATTTATCAATATGATCCTTAAGGTTATCGAAGAAGAAAAACCTACCCATTTAGCGGTGGCATTTGATCTGCATGCGCCTACATTTCGTCATAAAATGTATAAGGAATACAAGGGTACCAGAAAGGGCATGCCGGAGGAGCTTAGAAGTCAGGTTCCGCTTATGAAGGAAATGCTTCGTAATATGAATGTCAGAATTTTAGAGCTTGAGGGCTTTGAGGCTGATGATATCATTGGTACAATGTCGGTTTTCGGTCAGAATAACGGGATGGATGTCACAATTCTTTCGGGAGACAGAGATCTTTTGCAGTTAGCTACAGAAAAGGTAAGGATCAAGCTGCCGAAGACAAAGGGTGGCAAGACTACGGTTGAGGAATACTACGCTGACGACGTGTTTAACCTTTACGGTGTTACTCCGAAAGAATTCATTGACATGAAAGGACTTATGGGAGATGCGTCGGACAATATACCGGGGGTTCCGGGAATAGGTGAAAAGACTGCAGGAAAGATAATTGCTGATTATAAAAGTATTGAGAATGCTTATGCTCATATAGAGGAGATAAAGCCTAAGAAGGCTATGGAAAATCTCAAGGAATTTTATGATCAGGCTATAATGAGCAAGGAGCTTGCAACTATCAAATTAGATGTTCCGTTAAATGTTGATTTTAATGAGCTTTCATTTGATTCGCTGTTTACAGGGGAAGCTTATGAATATATTAAAACATTGGAATTAAAAAGCCTTTTGAAATATTTTGATGATGACAACAAGGTAAGCTCTGTTGAATTTACTGTTAGAATAATATCCGAGCTTGGTGAAGTGGAAGAATATTTAGAAGGGCTTAAGTCTTATGATAAGATAGCTGTACACGCATTTATTGAAGATCATGAACTTAAAGGTATAGGTTTTTGTGTAAAGGAAGGAGAGGCGGCATTTATTCCCTGCGCAATGTTTGTAACAGATGAATTGTTATCCGCACGTATAAAAAATTTAACAGAGGTTAAAAAAAATATTGTAATAATAAGCAATGATCTCAAAGCTTTACTAAAGGTTATCGATCTTGATAAGAACGTAAAGGTGGTTGACACCTCGCTTGCCGCATATCTGTTAAATCCGTTAAAGGACAGCTATGATTATGATGATATTGCAAGAGATTATCTCAATATAACTGTACCTGACAAAAAGGAGCTGCTAGGAAAGAATAAATTAAATATTATGACTGTATCGGATAAAGAGGTATCAGACTATATCGCTTATGAGACCTGTGTTCCATTTATGGCTTATGAAAAGCTTATTAAAGAATTATCCGATAATGATATGCATGATCTCTATTACAATATAGAGCTTCCGGTTCTTTTTGTTTTGGATCATATGGAAAAGGAAGGGATATTGGTTGATCGGAATTCCCTTTTGGAGTATGGCAAAATGTTAGGTGACCGTGAAGAAGAATTACAGAAAAACATTTATGAAGAAGCGGGTACGGAATTTAACATCAATTCACCAAAGCAGTTAGGCGAGATATTGTTTGACAAGCTTAATCTGCCGGGGGCTAAGAGAACTAAAACAGGATATTCCACTAATGTTGATGTTCTTAATAAATTAAAGAATGATTATCCGATCGTATCGGATATATTAGACTACAGACAGGTATCAAAATTAAAATCAACATACGCAGACGGACTATCCGCGTTTATCAGTGAAGACGGACGTATTCATGGAACATTTAATCAGACTATAACCGCAACCGGAAGAATAAGTTCAACAGAACCAAATCTTCAGAATATTCCTATGCGTACTGATCTTGGAAGAAGTATCCGAAAGGTATTCATTCCTAAAGACGGATATGTTTTTGTTGATGCGGATTATTCACAGATAGAGCTTAGAGTCTTAGCGCATATGTCAGGTGATGAAAAATTAATAGCAGCATTTAATGCAGATGAGGATATTCATGCGATCACGGCATCTCAGGTGTTTGGTGTTCCTATTAACGAGGTTGATCCGTTGATGCGCAGAAATGCTAAGGCGGTAAACTTTGGAATTGTATATGGTATTAGTGCGTTCGGACTTTCTGAGGATCTTAATATTTCCAGAAAGGAAGCTGCTGATTATATAGACAGCTATTTTGAAACCTATCCTGCTGTAAAGAGTTTTCTGGACGAAACGGTTGAAAATGCCAAAAAGACGGGAATGATAAAAACCTTGTTTGGAAGGATAAGGCAGATCCCTGAGCTTTCATCCTCTAATTTCATGCAGAGAAGCTTTGGTGAAAGGGTTGCTATGAATTCACCTATTCAGGGTACGGCGGCGGATATTATAAAGATTGCGATGGTAAGAGTATCTGACAGACTTAAGAAAGAAAAGTGTGAATCATCGCTAATCCTGCAGATACATGATGAGTTATTGATTGAAGCCAAGGAAGATGAGGTGGAAAAGGTCAAGAATATTCTTGTTGAAGAAATGATGCAGGCAGCAAAGCTTAATGTTCCGCTTTCTGTAGGCGTGAGTGTTGGAAAGACCTGGTATGAGGCAAAATGAGGTTATAAGTATATGAGGGTGATCGGAATAACCGGTGGCATCGGCTGTGGCAAAAGTGAAGTATTAAGATATCTTGAAGGTCAAGGTGAGTATGTAATTGAGGCTGACAAGCTTGCTCACAGGTTGATGAAAAAGGGCGAAAACGTTTATTGCAGAATAGTTGAACGTTTCGGAAAAGGCATTCTTGACATAGATGGCGAGATTGACCGTACTGCATTTTCAAAGGTTGTTTTTAATGATGATAAGTCATTATCTGACCTTAATGCTATAGTTCATCCTGCCGTAAGGGAATATATTCTTAATGATATCAGAGTACAAAAAGAAAAAAACACGAACAATTATTTTATCGAGGCAGCCCTTCTTATTCAGGATGGATATAAAGATATATGCGATGAGATCTGGTACATTTATTCAGATAAAGAAGTACGATTAGATCGCCTTGTCAAGGGCAGGGGTTTTGACAGGTCAAAGTATGAGTTGATAATGGATAAGCAGGATAATGATGATTACTACAGGGATAATTGCGATGTGGTAATCGATAATAGTGGTAATATCATCGATACCTTAAATGTTGTAAAGGTTTTGTTGAATAAAAGCTGATGACGTGCTATAATACTAATTTAGTGAGAGTGATACCTAATTGGTATAGTACTATTTATTTTGAAGTACCAAAGAGTAACAGATACGTAGATGTATTGATTTGGAGAAGATAATATGTCGGCATTAACGAAATTTCCCGGTTCACTTGTATTCGGGCTTGATATAGGAACCAGAAGTATTGTCGGTACGGTTGGATATCGTGAAGGCAAACAGTTCAATGTAGTTGCACATGCAGTAAGATTTCATGATACAAGAGCTATGCTGGACGGACAGATTCATGATATTGCAAAGATCGGTGAAGAGATAATTGAAGTAAAGCAGCAATTAGAAGAGCAGCTTGGCGGCAGGAAATTAAAAGAAGTATGTATAGCTGCCGCAGGAAGAGTATTAAAAACTGCTGTAGGAAAAGGTTTCTATAAATTTCCTGAAGTTACGTCAGTAAACCAGGAATACATTCATTCTATTGAAATAATGGGTGTTGAACAGGCACATGAAAAGATGCTTGAGGATAATGATACCTCTGACAAATTCTTCTGTGTCGGATATACTGTGATCAAGTATTATCTGAACGAATATGTGATAGGTAATCTTGAAGGTCAGAAGGCACACAGCATAAGTGCTGAAGTGCTTGCTACATTTTTGCCTGAAGAGGTTGTTGACAGTTTATATGCTGCTGTTGAACTTGCGGGTCTTGAGGTTGCTAATATGACATTAGAGCCTATTGCAGCTATTCAGGTTGCTATACCGGAGAACTACAGATTGCTTAATATTGCGCTTATTGATGTAGGCGCCGGAACCTCTGATATTTCGATTACAAAAGATGGCAGTATAATCGGTTACGGCATGCTTCCAAAGGCAGGCGATGAATTGACCGAGACTCTTATCAAAGAATATCTTGTCGATTTTGATACTGCAGAAAGCATCAAGATGATGGGACTTAATAAGAAAACCTTGAATTATAAGGATATTCTTGGTGTTCCACATAAGGTTACTTCTGATGAGGTATATGGAAAGCTTGACGCTGTTTTGGAGGATATCACCGAACAGACAGCCAAAAGGATAATTGAATTAAATGGCGGCAAATCAGTTGCTGCTGCATTTGTTGTCGGCGGCGGTGGAAAGATTCCCGGATATACCGACAAATTAGCTAAGCATTTGGGACTTCCTCCGGAGAGAGTTGGTCTTCGCGGCGAAGAGGTTTTGACTGCGGTTGATTTTATGGTTGAGGATGTTAAGAAGGATCCACTTTTGGTAACTCCTATAGGAATCTGCCTTAATTATTATGAACAGAAGAATCGTTTCATATATCTTACGGTTAATGATGAAAGAATTAAGCTTTATGATAATGACAAATTAACGGTTTACGATGCTTTAGTAGCCTACGGCTTATCTAATGATGATGTTTTCCCGAAAAGAGGAGACGATATCAACTATACTCTTAATGGAAAGAAGAAATTTGTCCGTGGTGAAGGTGGCGAACCGGCCGTAATAGTTCTTAATGATAACGAGACCGGTATGAATCATTTGATACAGGCCGGAGATAAGATAGAGATAACTGTTTCAACCAAGGGTGAAGATGCCAAAGCTTTATTAGAGGAGGTTGTTGATCTTAGTGATCCGATCAAGTTCATTGTTAATGATATTGAAGTCGAGTGTCCAAGATACGCAACAGTTAATGGCAGTTTAGTTTCAGGTTCATATGAATTAAATGACGGAGATAACATTGATATTTTAGGTTATTATACACTTGCCCAGTTAATGCAGTTTATGGATATTGAAACACCTCATGAAGTATTTGTTAATGGGGCGCGTGCTGATGCTGATACTAAGATTTATGAGAATTTCAGTGTTGCCTGGATAGATCATGAAGAGATATATAAAGGTGAGAAATTCGTTTCCGAAGATATAATAGAGGATGAAGAATATATTGAATCGGAAGATAGTATTTCAGACAATGTTTCAAATGATGCTTCAGGTAATAATACTAAGGAGCATGATATAGATCTACATGATAGAACAGAAGAAATTAAAGCTTCAAATGCTTCGGATTTTCCGGAGATCAAAGGAATTGTAGGATTTGGCGCATTAGATAAAACTGATAATTATAAAGATACTAATGACGATAAATCAAATGTTGATTATATTTATAATGATGATACGGATGGTACTTTAGAAAATAAAGCTTCAGATAAGAAAAAGGCTAAGAAAACCAAAAAGAAAAAAGTTGGAAGCGCTGATAATAACGACGGTGGTTACAAGCAGGAGGAATTTAAATTTGATTTTGGCAATTCAAGCACTGAAAAGCCTCATGATATACATATAACCGTTAACAATAAACCGATAACTCTTAACGGGAAGGCTAATTATGTCTTTATTGATATCTTTGACAAATATGACTTTGATCTTAAGAAGGTCGGCGGAAAGAAGCTTATCCAAAGAGTAAATGGTCAACATGCAAACTATTTTGGACCGATTTTTGAAGGCGCAGTTATAGATTTGTATTGGGAACAGTAATATTATTAATATTTAAAGAAGGGTTATGACATGAATATTGAACTTGCATTAAAGCTTCAGAAAAAAGGAATAATGATGCATAGAATCGTACTTGTGGTATTTCTGTTACAAAGACTTACCTTGCATCTGGTATATAGAGAATTAACCTGGAAAAATTCTTTTTTAATGCTCATTTTTATCGCATTATGTGCTGTATTAGAGGAAACGTTATCATTTTCCTCTGCATTTAAGAATATATGGGTATTGCGAGCTGTAAGAATGATTCAATGTACCTGTTGTGCGATAATGATCGTATTTACTGAAAGTACAACTGATTCGGGAACCATGGTTCTGGCACTGCTTGTTATGTTTGTAGTAGACCTTTTCCTTACATTTGATGTTACTGACAAATCCTATGCATTAGGCAGTGCAGCGATAATGGGAATTATTATAATCATTATTTTAATGATCAGAATGACTGTTCATAAGGATAATGAATGGATGTTCATGCTCTTTGCTGCGGCCTTGATCGGTGTAGTTCTCATATGCGAAG
>OMSZ01000047.1 GCA_900313855.1 uncultured Eubacteriales bacterium | reverse complement strand
GTCTCAATGGAGACAGGATGTCGACCTTGAGACTTGCCGCGAACGCTAAGAAAACCATCCCTGAATACTTACAAACTCTTATATACGAACAGCGGAAGTGAGATATCGGCATACCGTTAGACCTGTGCGTCCGTCAAACACCAGCTCGATAAAACCCAATTTCACACATAAATTACTCTCTGTCCCGCTGCCTTAAGCAGCCTGTTCATTATCGCGTAAGACAATCCCTCACCGCGAAAACTTTCCGCATATATATACTCAGCGCCTGCATCATCAAAGGAGCGCAACGCCGAATATAATCCGGCCGCTATCGTCGCCTGCTCCTTCCTTTCGCCCACGCATACTACATAATCGGCATATCCTTCATACAATGATACCGTTTCCTGTGGTGCCATGATACCTACCTTATAGCCTGATTCCATTTTCTCTTTGGCAAGCTCCCTTATCTTATCTATAACCGGCTCGCCTCCCGTCACATTATCCGAACCCTTTTCGACCAGTGTCAGTTCACCCTTTGGCGCATAATGTGTATACTTCATTCCGGGTGCTTTCGGCTTAAGTCCCTTTAAAACACTTTCCTTTGGATCTGCTATCGCAGGATCGATAACAACCTCACCAATCATATCCTCTAACATACGCTTTGTAATAAATCCCGGTCTTAAGATTGCAGGCACCTCACCTGACAGATCAACGATCGTTGACTCTATCCCTATACCAACCGGTCCGCCATCAATGATGTAATCAATCCTTCCACTCATATCCTCAATAACATGGGCCGCTGTCGTTGGTGACGGTCTTCCTGAAATATTAGCCGACGGCGCCGCAACATACACTCCGGACAAACGTATAAGCTCTAAGGCTGCCGGATGTGAAGGCATACGGATCGCAACCGTATCAAGCCCTCCCGTTGTCTCCTTCGGAACCACATCCCTTTTGGGAAGTATTATCGTAAGCGGACCCGGCCAGAACGCGTGAGCTAAAGTATAAGCCTTTTCATTGGTATATGCCAGCTTCTCTAACGCCTCCATATCCGCTATATGCACGATAAGCGGATTATCCGATGGTCTGCCCTTTGCTGCGTATATCTTCTTCGATGCCTCAGGATTAAGACCATCTGCTCCAAGACCATACACCGTCTCTGTCGGAAATGCTACCAGTCCGCCATTTCTTAAACATTTGGCCGCTTTATCAAGGCTTTTGTCAGGTTCATCCAATAAACCTGCACTCCCTTTAGCATCTATTATAATAGTATTTCTCAAAGCTTTATTATCCATTTCCATACCCATGTAATATTATTAACATTCATGATAAATGCTCATTTGCGCTCATAGTATACCCCACATTGACAAAATCTGCAACCATACAAAAAAGAAAATACCATTTTAGTAAGCGTTTGTTAATATAGAGCCTTCATATTTTCTCCTGCGCGCACATATACTAATAGCAATCTACATTCGGGTTTTATGACATGAAAAAAGATATCCTCCGTGCATTCTTAATCACACTCCTCTTATTTTCACCTTTGATCTCTGAAGGATTTACCGAAAATGTATTTTCAACAAAGCTGCACTCTGCAATTATAGTCATAGATGTCGGACATGGCGGCTCAGATCCAGGCAAGGTAAGCCCCGATGGCATAGAGGAGAAGAATATTAATTTAGCGATTGCCAAATACCTTCAGGACTATCTGATCGCTCATGATTATACTGTTTTTCTGACAAGAGATACCGACAGGGGGCTTTATGATGAAAATGTTTCCAACAAAAAAAGATCCGATCTTAACAACCGCATACAGTTTTTCAAAGAAAAAAACGCCGATCTTGTGATCAGCATTCATCAAAACAGCTATCCCGATCCGTCGCAGCACGGTGCGCAGACCTTCTATTACAAAGGAAATGATGAAAGTAAAACCCTCGCAAAGCAGATCCAGAAATCACTGCTTGGCATAGATCCCACCAACAAACGTGTTGAAAAAGCCAACGACAGCTATTACCTGTTAAAGCATAACTCCGTTCCCGCCGTAATAGTAGAATGCGGCTTTCTCTCCAACCCCGATGAAACCGCCATGCTTACAGATTCCAATTATCAAAAAGATATTGCTTATTCCATATCTGTGGGAATATGCAGGTACTTAAATTCCCGATAAAATAACCGGTCTTTATTTATGTTCGGTAAACATCATCCGATTCTTATAGTTTATCGCCCCGGTCGGACATTTCTCAATACATTCTCCGCAATGTATGCACTCGTGGTCACCTACACATTTAACATCCATCAGACACTCGCGGACACATATGTTACAGCCGATACATTTCTTCTCATCAACCTTAACTCTACATAAAGACACCTTATGAAACAACGAATAAATGGCGCCTAATGGACAAATAAACCTGCAGAAAAACCGGAAAATAAAAACAGAAGCGAGAAGTATCACAATAAGCACTATCATTTTCCATGTAAACAGCGCTCCTGCTAATTCATAAAGCTTTTCCTGCATAAGCACAAGCGGTATGCCGCCCTCTAAGGTTCCTGCCGGACATACATATTTACAGAATCCTGGAACATTTATTGCAAGAGGAATACCGATAACAAGGACTGCAAGAATTACATATTTCAGATATGACATCACCTGACTCCAGGTGCCTTTCCTGATCTTCTTAGTCGGCAGCTTATATAGCAGCTCCTGAATTAATCCAAACGGACACAAAAAACCACAAACGACACGACCCAAGATCACGCCAAACAACAAAAGGATACCTAACACATAATAGTTAAACTTATATTTTGAGGATACTAACGCCTGTTGAAGACTGCCAAGCGGACAGGCGCCGACTGCCCCCGGACAGGAATAGCAGTTAAGTCCCGGCATACAGGCACCCTTTACCTTTCCCTGATATATCTTCCCCTTGGCAAATCCGGTTATATTACAGTTGTATAGAACGGCGCAGATAACCTGAATAAATCTGCGCTTTGCTCTTCCGGTCTTCATTAACGCTTCTACTCCTTAATAAGACAAATAAATAAAAATCTCATCCAATGCCGATACATTCGTAGCATATGTGAACAGCCTTATTCCAGATATCGGTCACATTGCCACTGTAAATACCCAGTACAATAAGAGTTATACCGGCAAGGATCATTACAATTTGAACGAATCTCTTAACATATTCCTTTGAACGAGAAACATTATTAACTGCTTTATCCTCCACGATATCAGACTCCTCTACTCTGCAAGCGCTGCGTCTATTGCCGCCTTATAGGTCCTATACTGTTCTTCCATACCGCTTGAACCTACATAGCTGTTCTTAACCTTTCCGTCTTTTCCGATCACAAGAGTATAAGGTATTCCATCTGTTGGGTACAGACCATTGATCGCTCCATCCTCATCATATGCAACAGGAAATGTATATCCGTTCTCACTTACAAATCTGTCTACAGATTTTTTGTCCTCATAACAATTGACGCAGATTATTTTTACATCATCACCATATTCACCGTTAAGCTTTTCAAACGCGGGCATCTCCTCAACACAAGGACCACACCATGTAGCCCATATATTAATAAGAACAACCTTTCCTCTGTTCTCAGAAAGAGAAAAGCTTCCGCCGCCGACAAGCTCAGCTGTAAAATCCGGAGCAAGATCTTTATCATCTTCTGCAGTTTCAGACACAGCATTCCCGCCATCCTCTTTTGCAGCATCTGCTTCTGTGTCCTCCACAGCTGTCGTGATCACATCCTGACCCTCTTTATCACCGGATATATTATCTGCTCCACAGCCTGTCAAAAGCAAAGTTATGCTTAAAGCTGCCGCACCTGCGATCATTTTTAAGTTCATACGATATTTTTTTCTCATAACCATATCCTCCTTATTCTATTCCTTTTAAATTATCAAAACTCGCTCTCCATATAATAATACAAAAACCAAAAAGTGCTGCGCATATTTATCAGAACCATAAACATACGCAGCACCTTAAATAATCTTTATTGATCAAGCCTCGTTCTCATGCGCCTTAAGAGACTGTGCATCCTCATTAAGGTCATCAACCAGAGTATTGATATGCTCAACTATTCTTTGATTCTCCTCACTGATGCTGTAGGTCTCCGTAGCATGTGCAGTAACCTGTTCTGTAATAGCCGAGGTTGTCTGTATGCTGTTGACAATCTCTTCATTCGCTTTCGCAAGCTGATCTACAAGTGTATCAAGATCTGCTGTGTGTGTCTTGATAACATCAACAACTCCTGATATCTGGTCAAAGCTTACTGCCGTATCAGCAGCACATTTACTTTCTTCCTCGCCTGCCTTAAGCAGCTTCTCTATCGTGGAAACCATGGTATCTACCTGGGAAACGACCTGATTGATAAGCGAGGTAATATTCTCGGTAGCCTCTGTTGTCTGTCCTGCAAGATTAGAGATCTCACTTGCAACAACCGCAAAGCCTCGTCCTGCCTCGCCTGCTCTTGCTGCCTCAATAGAAGCATTTAATGCAAGAAGGCTTGTCTGGGAAGCTACATTGGTAATAATATCCGTAATGGAATTCATCTCTGCAGCGGTCTGCTGGAAGGTTGACAATGCGCTTGCAACGTCTTTTCCCGCGGTATCGACCTGAACGGTAAGCTTTGTCATTCTTGAAATATTATCCTGACCCGTTGCTACTGCATCTGCTGCCGTATCAACATTCTCGGTAATAGTTCCTGAAGCTGCTTCGACATCCTTGATATGCTTGGAAATCTCGGTAGTCTGTTCAAGCTGTGTCTGAGCTGCGTCTGCAGATTCGCTTGTACCCTTGCTCACCTCTTCCATAGAGTTTAACGTCTGATCAACCGAGCCCTTTAATGTATCCATCTCTCTTGCAAGCTCTGCAACCGTATCCGTAACCTTACCGGAAACAGAAAGAATCTCATCTAAAAGCTGTGTTGTTCTTGCATGCTCTGCACCTAAGTCCTCTTCTCTCATTTTATGGGTTACACTGTTAGTATTAACCACCATTACAAGATAAGCAACTATCACTATCAACACAAGCACCTGAATCTCTGCCATAGCGGTATTGACTTCCTTACCCTTTGCAAATGAAACAGCGACTTGAATAATATTAATTATTGCCACTCCACCACCATTTAATACGATTAATTTCACATCATCATATAAGGTTATCACTACAAGCATAGGTATGGCATAGGTGAAAACAAGAATATTCTCGGTTGTAAATAATACTGTAGTATAAAGAATAGCAAAACCGATAGCCACTATATGCCTGGTTCTTGGTGAAGCATTGTCAGCTCTGTAATCAATATGCGAAATCACAACCGGTATCATCGCAAGCGCAATGACCATCATCACATATCCGACAGTTCTTGTGTGCTTGAATATCTCTATAAGATATGCCACCGAAATGATCGAATCTAAGATAGTTAACGCCCTCACTGCATTCTTGTTAGCCAAAGAAAGCTCCTTCTGTTTAAGGAAAAAACTCTTTTCGTTATCACCCATAATATATTCTCCTCTCGTATATTCATTCTTCATAAATAATTGAAATAAATCATATAACCCCGATAACTTTGTCATAAATTATAAAGTATACGGCAAATACTTTTTTATTATATCATGTCTTACTACATTTTCCAATAAATGAAATAAATTTTTGTCAAAAACCTTCAAAATGATCCTCGGCAAATGCATCAATCCATTTCCTGCTTTGGTACCACAGGAGTCCAGTATTCCTGATCATATATATCGGTAAGCAGATATGTTATCTTTGTGTCGCCGTCAACCTTAGTATTACTGATCTCCATATTCTCTTTATAGGTCATCGGCTCTCCAAGGTAATAGCTGTCCTGATACTGACCGTTGTAAGTATAATAATCACAAACGAAATCGATAACATCACCGACTGCTATCTCCGTCATACTCTTAGCAACCGTCTCAGTCTCGCCATTAACATAATCATATCTTGCGCCTGCAATATATCCGTACGGATGCTCATTATCAAATACTATGATCAGATTGGCTCTGTCATCATTGATCATACAGGGAACGCGCCCCGTGATCGTATATCTGTCTCCATCCTTAACAGTATTCTCATAGTAATATGCTACCGGCTGACCATCAATGGAGATCCATGTATCATCAGTATCCCCTATAAGTCTTCCGTCATCGGTAAACTCGTATGTATTATCAAGACCAAGGTCTATATAACCGGCTCCGTCATCATAAAACATATTGACCTGCAGTGACTGAATAAGCGCCCATTTATCATCAGCAATTGCCATGATATGCTGTCCGTCTTCGTTGGTCTCCCAAACCATATCCTCAGCTATAAACTGATTAGCAGCGATATAGTCAGCAGCACTTTCTGCATCAAATGCGTCCTCATCCTGCATGTACTCAGTAGCATTTCTGTCAATTCCCTCAACACTTCTTCCGCCTGACATATAGGCAGAAAGCAAAGCTCCAAGCGCATCGGCACCGGTAGTCGTTCCTCCCTCGCCACTCATTCCAAGCAAAGTGGTAAGCGGAGAAGATGCCCCACCTGTGCTTATCTGTCCCGATGTCTCCATTCCTGCAAAAGACTTAATGCACTGTGAGTACTCATTATCCATTCCTATCTCATTATAGAGATTAACCTGAGAATCAACCTTAGATGCCCTTCTGTATGGGAAGTAAATGGAAACTCCATAGGCATTAGTCATATTAGAAGATGTTTGATTATACTTTACTGCCGAAAGCAGGGTATCTGACAGCTCCTTCGCCTCATCAGTTCCTATCTGGTTAGCAAAATTGACAAGATCGATCTGGTCAATCTTTGATTTGACGGCAAATTCCCTTGCGCCTGCTCTTGCATCCGATACCTGCTTGTAATTATCTCCCTTAATAAGTCCCTTAGTTCCGTTAGAAAATGCTGCAAGCTTTTTTGGAACCGTTTCGGAGAACTCAGAAAGATCGATCACTGATAATGTGGTTTTCTGTCCCTGGCATTTCTCGTTGCATTTTGCCACAAAGCTATCGACAATATTCTTGCCGGTATCAAGCGTATCCTGTGAGGTATTCTGTGACAGCGAGTTCAACCAGTCGGTATAATACCATCCTATACCGGGCTCTGTCTCCTCTGAAGCAATAAGATAATCAGCATAGTTAGATGTCATAAGCGCCGTCTCTAAGGTAGCCATAAGGCAGGCGTCAAATCCGATGAAATCAAAAGTCATTCCCGAATCCTTGAGCGCCTTATTGATGCCCGAAAGGCTCATGGACCCCTTACTTGCATACTTCTCGTCATATCCGTAACCGCTTATCGAACCGCCGCCATGATCCCAGAATATAAGATCATTTCTGTTAGCCGGATAATTCTCACTACAGAACTTTATAAATGCCGTAAGCGTCGCCGGATCTGTCATCACCTTCGCGCCATCATCTTCTTTAAGGCGCTCTAACCTTCCGTTGCTCACTTTATATATCTGATTAACGTCATTGCTTATACCGGTTGTCTTCCACTGCTTACATCCACCGGTATATATGAGAATATTGATCTTATTGGAAAGTGTTGCCGCACACATCTCAGCTATATCATTAGATGCCATACCGCCGCGGGATTCAAGATCGGTTCCACAGGTATATATCATGATAGTGATAGTATCCTGTCCATTACCGATTATTGTCGTTCTTTTATCGCGCGCTCCCGCTGCCACCTGCCGGTTAAGCTTTCCTGTATTATTGGTTCCTTCGTCCCAACCTGTAGACACATTGTTGCTTCCCGTAAAACCGGTCAGCATTCCCAACAGACTTGACGGTGAGCTGCCTGTCTGATCATTTGCGACATTATTATCTGTATTCTGTGTTACAGTATTATTATTGGAGGTTGCGCTGCCACCATCATTACTGTCACCACCACCAAGCAGCGCTGCACCGCCACCGCCGCCTCCAAGCAGCAGCATGATCACCAGCACTATGATAGCGGTTTTCGGACTCATCTTCGTCCCTCCCGCCATATCATTGCCGGCTCTGCCCGAAGGAGCGTTACTGCCGCTTCCACTGTTTCTTCCCGAATAGCCGTCACTTCTGCCAACAGGACCGGTTCCTAAACCATCCCCTCTTTTGCTGACGCCCTTGCCGCCATCAGTTATATGTTTCTCTCTTCCTCCATTCTTATCCATATATCTTCTCCTTATGTATTATATATGATTTCACTATATACTATTGTTTTGATAAAATCAATAAAAAGGCGCTATATATGTGATATTAAATGTAAATAAATGTAAGATTATTGCTTTATATTTATTGTTTTTCAATACTGCTTATGATAAAATGATTATGTATGTAAAATAGTAATTATTATTTGAAGGGTATGGGTTATGAACATTCAAGTGCAGCTTTGCGGTATAGCATTAATGATCTTATTACTCCTGTTGTCTAATAACAGGAAATCTATCCGTCTGCATTCTAAGCAGGCTTTTATTGCTGCGCTTTGCGGTACCCTGGTTGCATTGGTTCTTGATGTTCTTTCAATAATTGCAATAGTTAATGCACATGGTCATTTTACTGTTTTCACTAGAGCGATATGCAAAGCATACCTTATATCTTTGGTATGGATGTGCTTTTCCATGAATTTTTATACGACCGTAAGTGTCGGTGCAAAGAGCAGTTTTATGCATTACCACAGGATTATCTCACAGATTTTCATATGTTTATCAAGCTTCATAATACCGTTTCTTCCAATCTACATACATCATACATCAAGAACTGACTTATATTCTTATGGCCCTGCTGTGTTATATACATATTTGGCAGCATTTATATTCATTATCGTTAACTGTTATATTCTTATCAAATATAAGAAAAAGCTTAGCAAAAGGCGCTGGATATCCGGAATGAACTGGATGGTTCTTCTTGTAGTTGCGGCTATCGTACAATTTTTGAATAATTCTCTTTTGATCATCGGCTTTTCAAGCGCTTTGGGAATACTGATAGTGTATATCCGACTGGAAAATCCCGAGAGCTTTATCGAGCGTGAAACAGGCTGCTTTAATGATCTAGCCTTTAACACCTACTTAGAACAGTGCTATAACAGGGGTGAGCGGATATCCATGATGATAGTTCAATTTGCCAATCCACATTATCTCTACGAGCGCTATTATACTGATAATATCAATCTTTTCCTTAAGGAATTCTGTAAAACCCTTGATGAGAGTACCAAAGGAAACGTTTTCAGATACAGAGAATGGGAATTCGTTATTACCTTCTCAAGAAAGATCAATTTGGATGAAGCCGCTAATAAGTTATACTCAAAATTGGACAGAATATGGGAGATAGAAGGCGAAAGAGCCAATATCGATCTGATCTATACCAAGATCCCTAATTCCTTCATCGCTCGGGATGCTGAAAGTATGTTGGAAATGATGAGAGCCTTCCGCAGAGATTATTCTAACAGCTCTGACAGACATCTTTTCATGGGCGATGAATGGGCTGCAAATTACAGGCGTGAACAGAATATCGAAGATGTAATAGTATCTGCTATCAAAGATGACCGTATCAAGGTATTCTATCAGCCAATATACTCTACAGCCGCCGGGAGATTCTTATCTGCTGAAGCTTTAGTAAGGATCGTTGACACAGACGGAAACATCATCCCTCCGGGAGCATTCATACCTGTAGCTGAGGATACCGGCTTGATCTTACAGATAGGTATAATAGTTTTCAAAAAAGCCTGTCAATTCATGGTTGAACATAAGCTCTATGAAAAGGGGATCCATTACTTGGAAATTAATCTTTCCGCCATACAATGTATGAGATCAGATCTGGCTGATGAGTTCAAAAAAGTGATTGACGAGGTCGGTATCGATCCAAGCATGATCAATCTTGAGATTACTGAATCCAAAGGAATAAGTTCTCCTGAAATACTAATTAGCAATATGAAGAAAATGATAGATATGGGCATTACCTTCTCGCTTGATGATTTCGGAACCGGTTATTCCAACTTAGATTATCTGTTAGAGCTTCCAATAGAAATTGTAAAGTTTGACAGAAAAATGACTCTGGCTTATTTTGAAAATGAGAAGAGACAGGCAGTTATCGGAAGTGTCATCAACATGGTCAAGGCAGCCGACTTAGAGATCGTTGCAGAGGGTGTTGAAGAACAATACCAGTTAGACGAGCTTGCCGGAATAGATATTGATTTCATTCAGGGCTACTATTTCTCAAAGCCTGTTCCTGAAGAAGAATTTTTAAGATTATTAGATGCTCAGACAGCCTGATTATATTTG
>OMSZ01000187.1 GCA_900313855.1 uncultured Eubacteriales bacterium | reverse complement strand
GTGTATAACCTGACTTTGAAGATTTGATAGTGATACCTCATCAAAATCCACAACCTTTATCTCACCTACGCCTGCAGCCGCAAGATACTGGATAACAGGCGAACCAAGTGCACCTGCGCCTATTATTACAATTCTTGCCGCCTTGATCCTCTTCTGTCCTTTGACACCAATCTCACGCAGCATAAGGTGCTTGTTATATCGTTCTATCTCTGCATCATCAAATGATACTGCCTTTCTTCTGTCATCAGAGATAATGCTTTCGGGCGCTCCGCCTGCTATAGAAGGAATAAGCAGCACCTCGCTATCATTATTAATTGCGCTATCCCATTTGTCCTCAGATGTAAAGTCCTCATCATCAACATATATTCTTATAAACTCACGAAGCTTCCCTGCCTCATCATAGAGTGCTTCCTTCGAATCGGGATATTCGTTTGTGAGCGCCTCTAGCAACGAACGGATATTATTACCTTCAAGCTCAACCCTCTCATGTCTTTCAAAAAAACCACGTAGTGTTGCAGATATATATATTTTCATTTCTCCCTTTACCTCCACTTTCTGTAGTCAGTATATTACTTAAGAAATCGTGACCACTTTATCGTCAAATGATGCCCTTGTGTAACATTTAAGCTCTGCAAATTCTCCTTCTCTGACACCAGCGATCACATACAATAAACCCGGAATCATATGCTTTTCATCTTCCTTAGACGGTATAGCAGGATGATCATTATGGGAATGGTAAAAGCCTACAATATCAAGTCCCTTTTCCTTCGCAGACCGTTCAAGCTTTAACAGCTTAAGCGGATCGATCGAAAAATGAATATCCCTGATGTCATCAGGATCATCATTGTCATTTGCGACAACTCCCGCAACTTCATGGGTTTTTACATTTCCGAGCAAAACGCCACAGCACTCGTAAGGATAATTATCCTCTGCATGATTTATTATCAATTGTCTTTCCCTGTCTTTTATGATCATTTATTTAATACCGCCTTCTTAACCTCCGGTGTTCCGGTCGGCTACTTCAACCGTATTTTCTCGGTCTTATCTATCTGTATAACCTTACCGTCCTGTATAACGATCGTGATGGTTCCATATTTAACCTCTTTGACAAGCCGATCCACCTGTTTAAGATATTCCTTTTCCTGCTCTGCCAATAGATATTTCACCTCTCATTCCGTTGTTATACATACTCGATCTCATGCACAAAAACATTCTTCTCCTTATCAACCTCAAACGCCTTAAGCACCGGGGCATCCGGCTCCTGCAAAGACAGGATAAGATATTCAAATGTAGGATCAAATGAAAGACGCTTATCCTCCTCAGACGGTCTTGACGGACTTTCCGGATGTGAATGGAAGTTTCCGATAAGACCTACGCCATTTGCTCTTGCATCCTTAAGTGCTGCAAACTGCTCCTTCGGATCCATTGAAAAATGTTCGTTGCTCTCGTCTATATTGTTAAGAAGATATACCTTTGTCACTGTCTTAACATTACCCTCAACAGTCCCTGCAAGCAAACCGCATGCCTCGTTGGGAAGTCCTTTTCTGCAGTGTTCAAGGATTGTTTCGTAATCTTCTTTTTTCATAATTATTCTGATATCACTCATTTTATTTCCTCATAACGACTAATTTTAACCACGATTAATTTTTATCTCCCGGTTTCCATTCACATGTAGGCTGCTCATAATCTATAAGCTTTGTGATCGTAGGATTCTTGCCGCACACTGCACAGTTACAGTTTTTAGGAAGCTTAACCGTATGGAATTCCATCTTAAGCGCATCGTATGTTAAAAGTCTTCCTGTAAGAAGATCGCCCTGACCGATAATGTATTTAACAGCCTCCATAGCCTGAAGACTTCCGATAACGCCTCCCATCGCTCCGATAACTCCTGCCTGCTTACATGTCGGAACAGCATCCTTTGGTGGCGGATCCTTAAATACACATCTATAACACGGTCCCTCTCCGGGCACATAAGTCATAAGCTGACCTTTAAAACGGATGATACCCGCATGTGAAAACGGCTTTCCTGCCATAACACAGGCATCATTTATAAGGAATTTGGCAGGGAAATTATCCGTACCGTCAATTACAAAATCATAATCCTTAATGATATCCATAATATTGGTTGAATATATAAATGTATGATATGTATTGACAGTTACATCAGGATTGATCGCTCTCATTGTCTCTGCTGCCGATTCAACCTTCTTCTTACCCACATCAGGTGTCGTGTGAATAACCTGTCTCTGCAGATTGGAAAGATCAACAACATCCGCGTCAACAATTCCAATCGTTCCAACTCCCGCTGCCGCAAGATACAAAGCCGCAGGTGCGCCCAAGCCGCCGGCTCCTATTATAAGGACCTTGGCATTTAATAATTTCTTCTGTCCCTTAACACCAACCTCTTTCAAGATGATGTGACGGGAATATCTCTCAAGCTGCTCGTTAGTAAATGCCATCAGGCAGCACCTCCTCCCATAAAGTACAGGAACTCAACTGTATCTCCCTCTTTGATAACGGTTGTAGGAAATGCATCCCTGTCAATAAACTCATCATTGATAGTTACCGTAACGTAATCGGGGTTATCAATCTGCTCCTTCTCTATAAGAGTTGTCAGATTGATCCCTTCTTCATATTCTTTCTTTTCTCCTGCAATTGTAAATGTCATTGTTCTTACCTGCTTTCTTAATTATTATTACGATATAAGTGGCAAAAGTACTTTTGACACCCACATCTTATTTTATTATTTTATATGATCATCAATCGCCCACCTTTTTAACGATAAGAGTGTATGTTCCATCATCGTTTGAGGTAAGCTTTAATACCTCATGTCCTTCCTCCTTAAGACTTCTAGGAACATTCTGTACCGGCTCTCCATCGTTAAGCCTTATTTCTAAAATATCCCCCTCATCTAATTCATCAAGGGCAACCTTTGCCTTTACAAATGTAACAGGACAAACCACATCGGTTA
This sequence comes from uncultured Eubacteriales bacterium, assembly GCA_900313855.1. GTDB lineage: Bacteria > Bacillota > Clostridia > Lachnospirales > Lachnospiraceae > CAG-590. The sequence goes on along the minus strand of OMSZ01000187.1, from coordinate 1,641 downwards.
TATCCACCTTATCAGTAATTTCAAACTCAACCTCTGCCATTTTTCTTAATCCTCCTTATATTGAAATATAATGTATGTACCCATGTATCCGGTCTTATCATTTAATACTTTTTCTATATCAACGATCCGGCTATCGCCTGTTCAAAATCCTTTTTCAGATCCTCTATATCCTCTATTCCAACGCTTATCCTTATAAGGTCATCATATACTCCGGACTGTATCTGCTCCTCCTTTGAAAGATGAACCGCTATCGTTGAAGCGGGGTGGAGCACAAGCGTTTTCGTATCACCTATGTTTGACAGAATATATGGAAGTTTCAGATTATTCATTATTGAAAATGCTCTTTCTTTACTTCCCACTCTTACTGTGACTATTGCACCATATCTGCCGCCTAACTGTCTCTTTGCAAGCTCGTGATATGCGTTACCATCAAGTCCCGGATAATTAACATCAAAGCTTTCATCCGCTTCATCAAGATATTTTGCAAGAGCTAAAGCATTGCTGCACTGCCTTTCCACTCTTAAGCCCAACGTCTCAAGTCCTAATATATTGAGAAATGCATTCTGCGGTGAAAGACATCCACCGGTATTTCTGAAAAGTCCGTTACGAAGCTTTGCCAGATATGCAAACGGACCAAATCTCTTATACGGTTTAAGTCCGTCAAAATGTTCTGCCCATTTATACTTAGCTCCACATATCAGGACTCCGCTGATTGCATCACTGTTTCCGTTAATATACTTTGATGACGAATGAACAACTACATCAGCCCCTAATGATAACGGTTTCACAAGCATTGGCGTTGCCGTCGTGTTATCTATTATCAACGGAAGTTCATGGGAATGTGCAACCTTTGCAACGGCCTCAATATCAGTCACATCAAGCTTTGGATTTCCCATCGTCTCGGCAAATACAACCCTGGTCTTATCATTTATCAAAGCTTCATATGCATCCGGCTCATTTCTTTCCACATATCTCGTTGTTATTCCGAATGCATTAAGCTCTTCAAACAGCTCGACGGTTCCTCCATAAAGCCCTGCCGAGGCAACCACCTCATCTCCGCTTTGAAGTATATTCATCAAAGCATTAAATATTGCTGACATTCCGGAGGAACAGGCAACACCGCCGATTCCACCCTCTAAAAGAGTCATCCTTTTTTCAAAATCCTCAATAGTAGGATTATTGATCCTTGTATAAGAATATCCAACAGACTTATTCGTAAATATTTTTTCCAGGTCTTCTGCATTCTCATGCCTAAAAGCACTACTCTGATAGATTGGAACATGTGTGGCGCCATGAGGATACTCTGCTTTCACGCCGTGCAGCAGCAAAGTATTAAAGCCACAATCAGGATCAACCATATCCATCACCCCATCTCCTATATTTCCTATCACTTAAATATGTTTTATAACGAGATACTAACCGAAATAAGGTTAATTGTCAATAATTCCGATTATAGAATTTATGATGGGATTGTTATAGGATATGGCTATAGCAAACTACTCATTAAGCAATAAAACTATTTTAACTACAGTTAATTTATATGTTGTTACATTGTATGTCAAGACTCGCTCGCGAGTCTTGCGCGCCGGATTCGGGTCTGCTTTAGCAGACTCACTTCCTATTCGAATCCGTGCGCATCCC
>OMSZ01000265.1 GCA_900313855.1 uncultured Eubacteriales bacterium | reverse complement strand
CGCACGGATTCGAATAGGAAGTGAGTCTGCTAAAGCAGACCCGAATCCGGCGCGCAAGACTCGCGAGCGAGTCTTGACTAATAATAAAGTAAAATGAAACAGGCATCCGTCCCTTAATCTTACCTTAGACAGATGCCTGCAACTTACTTATTTTATCACTATATTATCACTATTCTATTAATGTTCTTCCAGGATCATCCTTTCAATTACTGCTGCTGTTAGTGTTATTTGCAGGCTTTGCAGGTGGTGTACTTCCATCCGGCGGTGTTGGTGGTGTACTTCCATCTCCCGAAGGTCCGTTTCCATCCGGTGGTGTTGGCGGTGTGCTTCCATCTCCCGAAGGTCCGTTTCCATCCGGTGGCGTTGGCGGTGTGTTTCCATCTCCTGAACCATTTCCATCAGGCTTTGCAGGTGGTGTACTTCCATCTCCGGGACCTCCGTTTCCATCCGGCGGACCATCAGGTCTCTCACCCTGCATACCATTACCAGAATTCTCCGATACTATCTCAACTGCCTCACCCGAAGATGCCGTACCCTCTTTGTATTCCTCTCCATTTACATACAGCTTAAAACCGTTGAGGTTGATAGAAGACTCATCACAGGTAAGCGAAGAAACATACGAGTCAGCCGTAAGTGTCCATGTACTTCCATCCTTAAGCTCTACATATACATCACCTGTCTTACCATCAGAATTAATTGCGCCTGTAAATGTTGAACCATCCGTCAGATAAAGATTAAGGGCAGAGACATCATCAACCAGAATATCACCGTTTATGGTCTGTTTAACCGCGGTTAAATTTACCTTGCCGCCATTAGAGCCTTCATTGCCCCAGCCTGCAGCCGCCGCGCGAAGAAACATTCCGTCTTCGTCTTCATTAATTATCGTTGCGCCTGTCAGATTTATTTCACATGCAGTATTGTTCACAAAGAACACATCACCGTTCTTGTTAGTAAGGGTTCCGCCTTCCATAGTAAATGAAGCCGTACCTGCATCCGCATCACCTGACATTGACTGGTAGATCATAACCGCTTTATAGGTATCGGATTTATCGCTGTTCAAGGTATTATTATCTGCGGTTAAATTACAGTTATTAAGAGTAACTGAATTCTTGCCCTCTACAACAACTCCTTCAGAAGCTGTCGATTCCATAACAGAATCATTTACCGTGATATCTGCTGTTGAATATACAACCGGTGAGCCTGTTCCGTCGGTTGTATACGAACCGCCATTAACCGTTACCGTGCCGCCGCCTCTGTCTGAGCGGATCGCTGCGGAAGAATTACCTGTTGTATGAATTGTAAGGTTCGTTGCATTCATTGTGCCGCCGCCTGTAGTCATTATACCGCCTGAACAGTTACCTGTTGTCTCAATAACCGAATCCGAAATATTGACTGTAGTTCCTTCACTATATGAGAATACTCCGTTAGCATGAGCTCCGTTTGACTCGATCACAGCGTCTTTAATTGTAAGCGTCGCCTTGTTGGTTGCGAATACTGCAGCATTTTTTCCATAAAAGTCTGCTTCATCACCCTCACTGTCGCCGGTTTTTGTTACGCCAATATTAGAATATTCTTCCTCTGTTCCATCTGCCGTTATTGCATGCTCACCATCTGCAGAATTTTCAAACGACTCGTTAACTGTAATATCATCCTTCGTTAATATTGTGTAATCTACGCTTCCTGATGAAGTCTGACCCGAAGCGTTCTCACCTTCAGCATCCTGTGACACTGCCACTGATTTCTCGCGGGTTTCTGACGAACCGGTCTGACACCCTGCAAGACTTGCTACCATTAAGGCACTCATAATTATAAATGAATATTGATTTCTTCTCTTCATAGTAATCGCCTCCTATAAAAACTATTCTATATGCTATGCCGGCTACCGCCATTGTTTCGCCTGCATTTGTTGTTGATGTTGTTAATATAACCGACAAATCTTAAAAAAATATTGAAAATAATTTTAATATTAAAAAAAAATTGAGAGACCTTTCACAGGTCCCTCAATATCTTCCTAAAATTCTCACTAATATAAAAGGATATTATATTTATCATGCTGCTTCTATTCAACCGAAACAACAGCATAATCCTTATCCTCAACCGCTTTCTTAAGCACCTCGTTATCAACCTCTGACGAAAGCTTTACTACGGCAGTACCCTTCTCATGACTTACAACCGCCTCAGTTACGCCATCAATTGCCTCTAAAGCTTTCTTGACATTTGCCTCGCAGTGTCCACACATCATACCTTCAATAGTCATTGTTTTTTCCATTACATAGTCCTCCTTAATTTGATCATTGTTATTATTGTCACCTTCGTCTTTGTCGCTTTCTTTCCCGGTATTATCAGAAAGATTCTTAAGCTTTACAAGATTAAGTCTTAGCGCATTAGTAACCACGCAAAAGCTTGAAAGACTCATTGCCAAAGCCCCGAACATCGGATTTAACTGCCAGCCGAAAATGGGGATCCACACTCCCGCCGCAAGCGGGATACCGATCACGTTGTATATAAATGCCCAGAAAAGATTCTCGTGTATATTCTTTAGTGTTGCCCTTCCAAGTGTTATCGCATCCACTACATCCATTAGGCTGCTCTTCATCAAAACAACATCAGCAGCATCTATCGCTATATCGGTTCCTGCACCTATAGCAATTCCGACATCGGCTCTTGTAAGTGCGGGAGCGTCATTGATTCCGTCACCGACCATCGCAGTCTTACCCTGCTCCATAAGCTCCCTTACCTTACTTTCCTTACCATCCGGCAGCACTCCGGCTATAACCTCGTCCACTCCGGAAAGCTCGCCGATAGTCTTTGCGCTCTCTTCGTTGTCACCTGTGATCATAACAACCTTTATACCCATTTCCTTAAGGTTTTCTATCGCATTACGGCTGTCCTCTTTTATAACATCCGCTACAGCTATTATACCCATAAATGAATTATCTTTTGCAAATAGAAGCGGTGTCTTGCCCTGCTTAGACAGTTGATGGATAATATCTGTCATTTTCTCCGACAGCTTACCGGATAAAGGTTTTTCTGTACCCAATATTTCCTTTATATAGTTTTCGTTACCGCCATATATCTGTTCACTTTTTAGCTTACCGCAAAGACCGTTTCCGGGAACTACTTTGAAATCTGTTATTTCATCTTCTGCCCCGTTCAAGCCAAATGCCGCATTTCCATACTCGACAACTGCCTTTGCAAGCGGATGCTCACTTCTTCTCTCAAGACTGTAAGCAAGACTTACAAGCTCTGTTTCATTTATTCCATCTGCAGGTATCACATCAGTAACCTTCGGCTCACCTTTAGTTATAGTCCCTGTTTTATCAAGCGCAACAAGCTTTACTCTGCCGGCAGCCTCTATTGACGCTGCTGTCTTATATAATATTCCATGTCTTGCGCCTACGCCATTGCCAACCATAATAGCAACAGGCGTTGCAAGTCCCAGCGCACAGGGACAGCTTATTACCAAAACTGATATGCCCCTTGCAAGCGCAAAGCCTGTCTCCTTTCCTAATACAAGCCACACGACAGTAGTTATAACCGCAATCGAAATAACCGTAGGAACAAATATTCCTGACACCTTATCTGCAACCTTAGCAATCGGCGCCTTAGTCGCTGCCGCATCGGCAACCATCCTAATTATTAGTGAAAGTGTGGTGTCCTCTCCTACCCTTGATGCCCTGCACTTTATAAAACCGGACTGGTTTACGGTACCTGCCGATACCTTATCCCCCTCTTTCTTATCAACGGGAATGCTCTCGCCCGTAAGCGCAGCTTCATTTACCGCGCTGTAGCCCTCAGTAACGATACCGTCAACGGGAATGTTCTCACCCGGACGAACAACAAAAATATCACCAATCAGGACATCTTCTATGGGAACCTCAACCTCGCCGCCATCCCTTATAACCACTGCGCTCTTTGGCGCAAGCTTCATAAGACCCTTGAGTGCATCCGTAGTCTTACCCTTAGATCTTGCCTCTAACATCTTCCCAACAGTTATGAGTGTCAGTATCATCGCAGCCGATTCGAAGTAGAACTCATGCATATAGTACATCACCTTATCGGTATCGCCCACACTCTGTGCAGCCGTCATTGCATACAGCACACATGTGCTGTAGATAAATGATGCAGCAGAGCCCATCGCAACAAGAGTGTCCATATTAGGCGCGCCGTGAATAAGGCTTGTAAAACCGCTTTTGAAAAACTTCTGATTAATGATCATGACAATGATGGCAAGCAGCATCTGGCTTAGTCCCATTGCCACATGGTTACCGTCAAGAAATGATGGAAGCGGAAAGCCCCACATCATATGTCCCATAGAAATATACATAAGAATTATAAGAAAACCAATAGATGCTATAAGACGTTTTTTCAACAAAGGCGTCTCTCTGTCTTCAAGCATAGCCTCCTCAGCGCTATGATCGATCACACCTTGTCCTTCCGTTTTCTTCTCTTTGCTGCCCGACTTGTCCTTCTTAAAAGCTTTATATCCTGCTTTATCGACAGCTGCCATAATATCCTCAGGTTTTGCTGTTCCTTCAACTCCCATTGAATTTGTCAAAAGACTGACCGAGCATGCTGTAACACCTTCAACCTTAGACACAGCCTTCTCAACTCTGGCGCTGCAGGCGGCACAGCTCATTCCTGTAACCACGTATTGCTCCATTTATTATTCCTCATTTCTATATACAATTGATCGAAAATCATTTATACACAACCTTGATTCACTCAACAAAATCTTTTACAATTTTCTCCAACCCACGAAAGAAATTCTTTATTCCTTTCGAGCATGTTATAGATGCCATCCTCGGATAAAACGCCGCGCTTTAGATCGGGCGGAAGTTCTCCCGCTTCATCCAGTGCATAATCCTTCTTCCAGTCATCGCTTGTATAATATGCTTCAAGCCTTTTGATCTCCGACTGGTATTCTTCAAGCTCGGACAATGCTTTCTCAAATGCTTCCAACTTTTTATTTGCCGTATCAAGGATCGCTTCCATCTCGCTGATCCTTTTTTCTGCCTTAATTCCCATCACACCAGTTTCCCCTTGAAAATCTTTTCCTGTATCGCGCTTTCCTCCGACACACCAGTAATCATATTCTAGTCGTATTATCTTCCAAGATAACTTACTATAACATTATCCCGACAAATTCAAATTTGCTCTTATACCTTGTTCTTGCTATGATTGCAAGTACCCATGCCGCAATATACGATGCGCTATCGATAGGGATCATCAACCCATATGCGGCGGCTGTTGCGCCTGAAATATCACCATTCATAAACATACCTGCTATCAGGAAAGCCACGACCGGAACCACAAACATGAGTATAATTGAAATAATACAAAGCTTACTTGCATTTTTATCTGTCATCATAATGTTCAAACCACCATTATTATTTGTGGAAAAGCTTGTTAGTCTGATATACCGGAGAGCATGTCAGATTAACGCCTAATTTCTTAAATGTGCTTTCATCAACGTTAGAAAGAATTACCGATGAATGCACCTCACAGCCTTTAAGCTTTTCAAGCTGATCCATGGCAAGCTTTGTATTCTCATCTGTTCTTGCACAGATTGTAAGTGCGATAAGTATCTCATCAATATGTAGTCTCGGATTATTACCTCCCAATCGTTCAGTCTTTAACTGCATGATAGGCTCGATGATCTCAGGTGTGATAAGCTTAATACTGTCATCAAGACCTGCCAAAACCTTCAACGAATTAAGAAGCATTGCAGAAGATGCGCCCAAAAGCTCTGAAGTCTTTCCGGTAACAATAGTTCCGTCAGGAAGCTCTATTGCTGCTGCCGGCTCACCCGTAAGCTCTGCTTTAGTGTTTGCTGCAGCCACAACCTTTCTGTCCTGAATTCCTATTCCACTCTTCTCCATGAGAAGCTTAATCTTATCTATCTCCTCTTGTGTACCGCTTCCTTTTCTAAGCTCACACTGCGCAGTAAAGTATCTTCTTATTATCTCCTGATTAGATGCTGCACGGCAAACCTCATCATCCACTATACAGCAGCCTGCCATATTAACTCCCATATCAGTAGGTGATTTGTATGGCGACTCACCGTATATCTTCTGGAACATTCCGTTAAGAACAGGGAACACCTCAACATCTCTGTTATAATTAACCGTAGTCTCTCCATAAGCCTCAAGATGGAATGGATCGATCATATTGACATCCTTAAGATCTGCTGTTGCGGCCTCGTAGGCAAGATTAACCGGATGATTAAGCGGTATATTCCAGATAGGAAATGTCTCAAACTTTGCATAGCCTGCATCTATTCCCCTCTTATGCTCGTTATAAAGCTGTGAAAGGCAGACTGCCATCTTACCGCTTCCGGGTCCCGGCGCAGTTATAACCACGAGCGAATGGCTTGTCTCTATGTATTCATTTTTTCCATAGCCCTCATCACTTAAAATGAGCGGAACATTACTCGGATATCCCGGAATTGAATAGTGTCTGTAAACCTTTATTCCCAGACCCTCCAACCTCTTTTGATAATTAACGGCACTCTCCTGACCTGCAAATCTGGTCAGCACCACACTGCCTATATAAAGCCCATAGCCTCTGAATGCATCGATAAGTCTAAGCACATCCATATCATAGGTGATACCCAGATCACCTCTGACCTTGTTCTTTTCTATGTCACCGGCATTGATAACGATAACGATCTCAACGTCCTCCTTGATCTTTGTAAGCATGTTGATCTTACTGTCTGCTGCAAAGCCCGGCAGCACACGCATAGCATGGTAATCATCAAAAAGCTTTCCACCAAATTCGAGATAAAGCTTTCCGCCAAATTTGCCTATCCTTTCCTTAATATGTTCAGACTGCATTTTCAGATATTTGTCGTTATCAAAACCTATCTTCATCTTTCTTCTCCTGTTTTTTATTACTTTTTTCTATAATGTTTCAATTATACTTCCTGATATATTCCTCTGCACTTGTCACCGCACACGCTCCATCTGCAACTGCCGTAACAACCTGACGTAATGCTTTGGTTCTCACATCTCCTGCTGCAAAAAAGCCCTCCGCAGAAGTTACGCATGTCTCATCCGCCTTGATATATCCGGCATCATCTAATTCAACTAAGCCTTCAACCGCTTTATTAAGCGGGATCATTCCGACTGCAATAAATACACCGTCAACCTCTAAGGTTCTTCCGTCTTTTAGCACAAGACCTGTTACGAAATCCGTACCCTCTACTCTTTCCGGAACAGCAGAAAGAACAAGTTCAACATTAGCTGCTTCTTTTAACTTTGCCACCGTTGCAGGTGAACCTCGAAATTCATCCCTGCGATGAACAACATACACTTTTTCTGCAAGCTTTGAAAGATATAGCGCATCATCTAGTGCAGTATCCCCACCGCCGACAACCGCAACCTTTCGCCCGCGGAAGAAATTACCGTCACACGTTGCACAATACGAAACTCCCTTTGCAGCAAGCTCATTTTCACCCGGAATACCAAGATGTCTGTGAACTGCTCCGGCAGCATATATAACAGTCTTTGTCTCAAGCTCCGTCTCATCCTTTAATCTTACAATCCAGCTCCTGTCATTCTTAACAAAGGCTGTAGCTTCACCGGTCTTAAAAACTGCACCTAAGCCTTCTGCATGGCTTCTGAATTTCTCACCGAGATCAAACCCGTTAGTCCCCGGCAGTCCGAGATAGTTATCTACCTGACTGCTCTCTGCAACCTGACCTGTACCGTAATAATTCTTCTCTACTATAACAACATCTAAATTTGCTCTCTTAGCATAAACCGCAGCCGATAATCCGGCAGGACCACTTCCTATTATCACAATGTCATACATAATTCTGTCTCCTCTCAAAATTGGGGTTTGTAGGGGTAATACTTTTAAGCGAAACTCTT
>OMSZ01000050.1 GCA_900313855.1 uncultured Eubacteriales bacterium | reverse complement strand
TTTGGATTGTGTGGTATTGTAATCATTTGTCTGCAATCCCTTACAATGATTAGTGAAATGGAGATTAAAAGATCGTGGATATAGCAACAATTATTGGACTTGTAGTATCTTTTGGATTAATGATTTTCGGAATGGTTGCCGGTGATGCCGGTATATCTGCTATCAATTATTTCCTGGATGTACAGTCAGCGCTCATTACTTTTGGTGGAGCGTTAGGATGTCTTTTTGCAAGTTTTCCGATGGCTGATTTCATTTCAGGTATCAAAGCTATAGGGCTTGTTTTTAAGACTCCTAATTGGGATGTTATTGGTATTATTAAACAGATAATAGATCTTTCTAATGTTGCAAGAAAGGAAGGTCTCCTTGCACTTGAGGAGTCTGCTAATAATATAGAAGAACCTTTTATGAAAAAGGGAATTATGCTTATTGTCGATGGTACTGATCCCGAACTGGTTCGTGGAATCCTTGAGGCTGAGCTTGTCAATATAGATGCAAGACATCAGGGACGTATAGGTTTCTGGAAACAGCTTGGAGCTATGGGACCTGCATGGGGTATGATCGGTACTCTTATCGGTCTGGTGCTTATGCTTATGAACATGGATCCGGATAAGATCGGTCCTAATATGGCTATTGCGCTTATTACTACATATTACGGTTCGGTTCTTGCTAACTGGATCAGTGCTCCGGTTGCTTTTAAGCTTGGAATCCTTAATGATGAGGAGGTTCAGGTTAAGGAGATCATGATAGAGGGGCTTCTTTCAATACAGGCAGGAGAGAATCCTCGTGTTATTGAGGAAAAGCTTAAATCATTCCTTGCTCCTGGCTTACGCGAGAGCGTTTCGGAGGGCGGTGAATAATAATGGCAAAGAAAAAAGAAAAACCCGCTGAGGAAGGTTCTCCGGCGTGGATGGCGACATTCAGTGATCTGATGAATCTGTTGTTATGTTTCTTCGTGCTTTTGTTTGCCAGTTCAACTCAGGATGCTGAGAAAATCATGAGGATTGTTAATTCCTTTAATCCTGAAAGCTACAGTATATTAGAGGCCGGTTCTGTTTCTTTAGTTGACGGACAGATTATTTCGGGCGGCGTTACACAGCTTCCCGGTATAGAATCTTTTCTTGAACATATCGGAGTTTCTGTTGAATCCAAAGGAAATAACGAAGATATGGCTGCATCAGGAACTGATGAGGGTGAAGAAAAGAAGGATACGACTAATGTTGAACCGGAGGATGTCAATAATCAGCATGTAGTTGAAGAAACATCAGCCAATGAAGGAGAGAAAACCGAGCAGGCTTCTGAAGAGATATTAGAAGATAAGCTCAAAGAGCAGATGGAAGAAAAGGGTCTGCAGCAATCCGAGGAGATGTATGATGAGATTACTGAGATTGCTGAATCCTATGATATAGATGACAGAATTGTCATGGATTACAATTCACAATATGTTTCGCTTGATCTTAACGGCGCTATATTGTTTGATGCAGGTCAGGCTGACATTAGAAGCGATGCACAGGTATTTATGAGACGTATCGCTGCAATTCTTGGGAAATATAAGGATTGCGTAATAGAGATCGAAGGACATACCGATAATATACCTATCAAAAGCGCACAGTATGAAAGTAACCGTTATCTTTCAACTGCCAGAGCTACTAAGGTATTGGAATTTGTTGAGGATAATGCGGAGCTTATCGATCAGAATATGAAGGTTGCGGGTTATGGTGAGAGCCGTCCGGTTGCATCAAATGCAACTGAGGAAGGCAGAGCTAAGAACCGGCGTGTTTCAATTAAGATTTATAATCAATTGAATTCTGAATCGCAATAAACAAAGCTTGATGTTAATTGTTGTTTTTGGTGCTTGTTTGATATTATACATTGTGTAAAAGATATATCTAATATTTTATAATGAATAGGAGAAGAAGAATTAATCATGAAGAAGAATCTGATCTCGGTGCTTATATTGGCACTTTGTGTAGTCAATCTTATACTTAATATTATGTTGGTATTTGTTTGTATGCCGTCAGCTAAGAAGACTAATAATCTTATAACAGAGATTGCAAGTGTTCTTAATCTTGAATTAGAGAGCAATGAAGGTGAGACAAAGGTAGAGCTTAAGAACATGGCAACCTTTGATATTGAGAAGCAGGTTGTTAATCTTAAGGATGACGGAAGTGGAAAGAATCATTTTGTACAGGTTGGTATTACTTTGGAGTTAGACAGTTCTGCTGAGGATTATGCAGATCTTAATACCGTACTTACCAATTCAAGTGGTGCGGTATTTGATGAAGCCAGAGATGTAATTCAGGCTTACACTATGGCTGAAATATCTGATCAGAAGACACAGGAGGATGTTAAGAAACAGATCCTTGAAAGGCTTCAGAAGAAATATGGTACACGTTGTATATACAATGTATCCTTTAGCAGTTTTACTACGCAGTAATTTCTGTATTTTATGGCATAAGCCTTAAAGAGAGATACTGTTGGAGGTGAAGATATGGCAGATGTATTGTCTCAAAGTGAGATAGATGCGTTGCTGAAACAGTTAAGTTCCGGCGAGTTGGATGCGGATGATTTTACTGAAGAATCTACTGTTAAAATTAAAGATTATGATTTCGCACGTCCTGCCAAGTTTTCTAAAGAACATTTGCGTACACTTGAGATAATTTTTGAGAATTTCGGAAGACTTGTATCAAGTAATCTACCGGCATATCTTAGAAAGAATGTGCAGATTGATGTTATGAATTCAGAGGCGGTTACTTATTCAGAATTTTCTAATGCGTTATCTAATCCGCTGCTTTTGGGAATTGTTAATTTTGCTCCTCTTAGCGGGAACATTTTGATAGAATTAGCTTCTAATCTAGGATTCACAATCATAGACAGAATGCTTGGAGGTTTGGGTATTCCGCTGGATAAACCAAGAGAATTTTCAGAGATTGAGCTATCAGTTCTTGAAAGAATTTTTAATGTTCTTGTTGATTTGCTTAGAGATCCATGGCAGAATGTTGTAGAGATTCATCCAAGACTTGAGAGGATTGAAACTAATAGTCAATTTGCGCAGATCATATCTCCAAGTGAGATGATAGCGATCATCACTATCAATATGTCAATAGGAAATGTAGAAGGGCTTATGAATATATGCTTGCCCTTTATGACATTAGAAGATATAATGGATAAGTTGAATACTAAATATTGGTTTTCTACAATGCAGGACAGTGATTCTGAGGCATATTCGGAATTCATTGAAACTGCAATTAATAAAGCACAGATTCCTATACGTGCAATATTGGGCAGAAGCTCAATAGCTGTTATGGATTTTATTAATCTTCAGGTTGGAGATATAATCAGACTTGATTCACATATGGATGAGGAATTAGATGTATATGTGGGCAATATAGTTAAGTTCAAGGCTTTGCCCGGATCCGGGGCAGAGAATTATGCCGTTAAGGTTACTGAGATAATAAGGGAGGAATAGACAGCAAATGGATGGAATGTTATCGCAGGAAGAAATTAACGCATTGCTAGGTAACATGGGAGATGGTGCTCCATCCGGTTCTTCCGGTTCATCTTCTGGTGGCTCTTCTGATGAAACGCTTACACCGGAGGAAAGGGATGCGATTGGTGAAATATCCAATATCTGTATGGGTACTGCGGCTACAACACTTTATTCCCTGGTTAATCAGAAGGTAACGATAACAACACCTTCAGTTTCGATATGCAGTTGGGATGAACTTGTAGCGGAATATGAAAAACCTTGTGTTTTTATAACAATTTCATATAAAGTGGGAATCGAAGGTAATAATGTCTTGATTCTTCGCGAAGATGATGTTAAAGTAATAACAGATTTAATGATGGGTGGAGATGGAACTAATCCTGCTGACGAGCTATCTGATATTCATATG
>OMSZ01000335.1 GCA_900313855.1 uncultured Eubacteriales bacterium | reverse complement strand
TTATCGATATCATCAAGCAAAGCAAGATTTTCTCTGGTTATAAGAGCATCTAATTCCAGAGAAAACTCCTCCTGATCTTTACCATCTCCATCTTTATACTTGTTAAATTTTAAGATAAATGGATACGGACCCAGATCATTATTCTCCGCATCAAATGCATTCATCTCTACTCTCTTTGGAACATTATTATCTGTATCACTATATCCCAGAATTGATTTATCAAAAGAAAAATAGCATAACAGCTTCTTTCCGGAAACATTTTCATCCCCACCTGCTCCGGAAGAACCGTCACCTGCTCCATTTCCCGAACCGTCACCGGGATCACCCGAAGGATCTCCGAACATACCAAAGAAGCCACCTGTAGAAATGATGGTATTCGGATCTTCATATAACGATACTTTATAATCAACATTTTCTTCAGCATTATCGTCATCACTACTCATTGTAAGATATAACGTCTCTTCATTGTGAAGCATACAATCCGCCTTAAGCTGAGGAAGATTATCAAGCTTTACTACATTGACCTGATCAGCGCCATAGTAACCAACTTGATAACCCTGTCTGAATTCAGGTGTTCTTCTATCACCATTAATATAGAATTTATCACGTTCAACACATTCCTCGCTTCCATATAGTAAAGAAGTAGACCAATTACTGTAAAACGCAGAATAGACCTTACCTGCTGTAATATCAAACTCTACGACAATGGACGCATTTAACTGTTCAGAATCACTGACATAACTTTCAAGCATTTTGAACAGCTTTTTTTCAGGATGGTTTATGTAGTCATTCTTATTAACAACAAGATATCCATAATCATGAATCTCACCTTCATTATCCGGATCAGTTGGAATACCATAGGTTGCTTTATCAAGCCCCGGGTCGCCCGGATTCTTGGCAAACTTAACCATATCCCCCTTAAAACTATCCATGTACTCATCAAGAGTGCCGCGTCTTTGCGCCGCAGAAAGCGCTGACTGTGCAGCCATATAAATGGTTTTTGCTTTTTGCTCACTGCTTATGTACTCATAATGAGCGATCCAGCCTGTTACGCCCCATACGGCAGCACCCATCATGATGGCCATGATAGTAAGGACAACTATCATTTCCACAAGGGTAAAACCTGCGTTAACCTTTCTCATTATTCTTTTATTCCTCTCATTAATCTGATGATTCATAAAGCCACCACCTTAATATCCTATTGTTCAAAACTGTTTGTTATAAGCTTCTTGATGTTTTAATTAATCAAAATATAAATAATTACTAATACTCAACAACACTTATTCATTAATTTTCTATTATAGTCCATATTTCTTTATCAGTTCCTTGGCCATTCATATTATATTGGGCAGTAAATGTTCCATCATTGTATGTAAATACTTTAATCTTATACATCTCATTAGTCGGATTACTGTCGACAAATACTTTGGCAAATGTAACTGTATACGAAGGAATTCCATCAGTAAACGAAATGTCTGTTATTTCTGATATTCTATTTTTAGCACTATCAGAAGTAATATCAGGAGCAACATAATCATTATGAGCCTGCTCGACAATGGATTGAGCAGCAAGATATACCTTCTTTGCATCATTTAATGTCGCATTCTTTCTCGCCTTATCTATATATCCAAGAAAAGCAGGTCCTATGGCTGCGGCAAGTATTGCAATTATCACAAGGACAACTATAAGCTCAACTAATGTAAAACCGTGTGTATCCGAAAAGATATTAGCAACGCGCTTTTTCACACCAATACGCTTTGTCACAGATTCATAAACTTCTATGCCATATTCAGTTATAGGTATATTATCTAAAGCCTTAAGATCACTATTATTCATTTGACATCACCTATACATATATATGCTTAAAAAAGTCAATACTTCTACGTATTATATCGACATTCATAGTTATTATGATTATAGCATTTTTTTTATGCTATGTAAACAAAATCCCGAGTTTTCACCCGGGATTTTACATAAATTGGCATTATCATCTTCTATATAATGACCTTTTAATAAGTTCAATGAATTCTCTGTTATCCTTAGTCCTCAGGAACAGCTTGAGTATTTCCTCTACCCTCTCCTCACCTCTTGCGCTTGAAAACTCTCTGGTCATAGCATTGACCACTTCCTTCTCAACCGGAGTAAGTAAAAGATCATCACGTCTTGTTCCTGATTTCGAAATATCTATCGCAGGGAATATTCTTCTTTCCGAAAGCTTTCTATCAAGTACAAGCTCCATATTTCCCGTACCCTTGAACTCTTCAAATACAACATCATCCATCTTTGAGCCTGTATCAACAAGCGCCGTAGCAAGTACGGTAAGAGAACCGCCCTCGCGCATATTTCTTGCTGCTCCAAAGAATTTCTTAGGCATGTGAAGCGCTGCAGGGTCAAGACCACCCGTAAGCGTTCTACCGCTTGGCGGTACTGTAAGATTGTAAGCCCTTGCCAGACGTGTAATTGAATCTAACAGGATCACAACATCCTCTTTGTGCTCAACAAGACGTTTCGCACGTTCTAATACCATCTCTGCAACACGCTTATGATGTTCCGGTAATTCGTCAAAGGTAGAGTATATAACCTCAACATTAGGTCCTTCAATAGTTTCTCTTATATCCGTAACCTCCTCAGGACGTTCATCAATAAGTAAAACGATCAGATGCATGTCTCTATATTGTCTGCTAATACTTACCGCGATCTGCTTAAGAAGAGTTGTCTTACCTGCCTTTGGCGGAGCCACTATCATTCCACGCTGACCCTTGCCTATAGGAGCAAGCAGATCCATTATCCTCATAGAAACAGACTTTGAATGCTCATTCTCAAGCTTGATCCTCTCATCAGGAAAAATAGGCGTAAGATCCTCAAAATTGCCTCTCTTAACAGCTTCATCAACACTGTAACCATTAATGGATTTAATATACAATAAAGCTGCGAATTTCTCTCTTTCCGTTTTAACCTTCCGGTTACCGACGATAATATCTCCTGTCTTTAAATTAAATCTCTTGATCTGGGCAGGCGAAACATAGATATCATCCTCACCCGGAAGATAATTCTCACAACGTATAAATCCAAACCCGTCTGCCATAACCTCCAAAATACCGTTTGCCTCTTTACCGCTGTCAAGTGGTGACTCAGGGATATTGTTGTTATCGGATTCTGTTTTGCTGTTTACTTCTGACGTTTCACGCATTTCACGTTCTTCAGAAGGATCGTTCTTTCTATTTTCTACAACCTTCTCACTCTTTCTATCTTCAACAGGTGATTCTTTGGAAACGCCTGTAGCTTCAGATTCACTCTTTCTGTTTTTCACGGAAGATTCCTTTTTTCCGCTGCCGGCCATAGCTTCGCTCTTTCTTTTTGATGTTTTCACTTTTCCAGTGTCGGAATCTGTCTTCTTTTTTGTATCAGAAACGCCTTTAGCTTTAGCATTATCTTTTGATGACTTTTTAGCTGCCATCTGACGCTCTTTAACCGCAGTTAATAATTCAACCAGCTCGCCCTTTTTCATGGCGGATATGCCTTTAATGCCAAGCTCTTTTGCAGCATTACGAAGCTCCTGCAATGTCATTTCCGCATAATCCATAAATTGTCTCTCCTTTCACATAACGGTTACAACCATAATCTATAATCTATGAACAAAATTCATATTAATCCAAATCAAATTCAAAAACACATACACTAATCTGTGGAATCATTTTGATGTTTAATAAATGGGAAAATAAGAATGAATTTCTGATGAAATTCTCTAATTGAATACGGTCTCTTATGCGACCCTTAAGTCATACGCGACTAGCTTGATGTAATCCCGCCTTCGAAGGGACAGGATATTCTCAGGATGTGATAAATGAATTAAGAACAGGCAGCATAGGTGCAAACACATATGCTGCCTCACTTTCTAGTGTCTTAATCCTAAGCTCTTAACCAATTCTCTGTAACGATTGATATCAACCTTCTTTAAGTAAGCAAGCATATTTCTTCTCTGTCCTACCAACTTAAGAAGACCTCTCTTAGAATGATGATCCTTCGGATGAGCCTTAAAATGCTCCTGAAGATCAAGGATTCTTGCAGTAAGAAGCGCGATCTGTACCTCCGGTGAACCGGTATCATTAGCACCACGACCATACTTCTCAATGATTTCTTTCTTCTGCTCTGTTGTTACCATGATCAGTTCCTCCTTTATAATATAATCGCCTTTCACCCGGTCTTAGGTCGGAGTGTCCTATGACTGAGATAAGGTTATCTTATATATCGCAGTAAAAGCAATGAATACTTTCTTCCACGAATATAATTCCTTGGTATCTTAACATAACACTTTAATTTTGTAAACTATTTTTTGAAAAT
>OMSZ01000017.1 GCA_900313855.1 uncultured Eubacteriales bacterium | reverse complement strand
TGCCAAAGCAAAACCAAACCATACAACAGGCACGCGGCACATAACATAGTTATGATCACACTGTTCCTTTCACGGCTTGTTAGAACAACCACCACTCGAAGTACAGCTACCGCTATGAAGATAAATGCAAGACTTCTCATGGCTATTCTGTTTCTTTTGTTTTTATATACTGTATGTTCCAAAATCATGCTCCTTTATCTTTATAAAAATGATTGCCGTTAATATGATACATTAAAGGGACAACCATCATTATGTCGTCCCTTTTAGTGTAATTATATGATAATCATCGTCATCACATTTTATTTTTTAAATATCACATTATTCCAATCTTACAACATTGTCTTAATGCTATAAATTCTACTATCTATATATAATATCCTCACGTCCAGGACCATTAGAAACCATTGTTATAGGGAATCCTATCTGCTCTTCAACGAACTCGATATACTCACGACATTTCTCCGGCAGATCTTCATATTTCTTAATACCACGAATATCCGTCTTCCATCCCTTAAGAGTCTTAAGTACAGGTTTAGCTTTTTCTAACTTAGCAGTCGTAGGGAAATCGGTTGTCACTTCACCGTCAATCTCATATCCGACACATACCGGAATCTCGTCAAGATATCCGAGCACATCCAAAACAGTAAATGCTACATCTGTTGTTCCCTGTATACGGCAACCGTACTTTGTAGCTACACAGTCAAACCAGCCCATTCTTCTCGGTCTTCCTGTAGTTGCACCGTACTCACCGCCATCTCCTCCACGGCGTCTGAGCTCATCAGCCTCATTACCGAATATCTCGCTTACAAATGCGCCGGCTCCGACAGCTGACGAATATGCCTTAACAACTGTGATGATCTTGTTGATCTCATAAGGAGGAATACCTGCTCCGATCGCACCATAAGCAGCTAAGGTCGAAGATGAAGTTACCATCGGATATATTCCATGATCAGGATCCTTTAATGAACCAAGCTGACCCTCAAGAAGAATATTTTTACCCTCCTTGATAGCTTTATAAAGATATGCTGAAGTATCACATACATACGGATCAACCATTTTCTTATAATCCATAAGTGTATTGAAAAGCTCATCAACATTTAATAATGGCTTATGATAGAGATGCTCTAACAACACATTTTTCTGAACGATAACTCTTTCTAACTTCTCCTTAAGTCCGGCCTCATCATAAAGCTCTGCCACCTGAAATCCGATCTTTGCATACTTATCCGAATAAAACGGTGCAATACCCGATTTGGTAGAACCGAAAGATTTTCCGGCAAGCCTTTCTTCCTCATACTCATCAAAAAGAATATGGTACGGCATTACGATCTGAGCTCTGTCTGATACAAGGATCTTCGGCATCGGAACTCCTCTGTCAACAATATCCTTTATCTCCTTAAACAGAACCGGTATATTAAGTGCCACTCCATTACCGATTATACTTGTTGTATGACCGTAGAAAACACCTGAAGGTAAAGTATGTAACGCGAACTTACCATAATCATTAACTATAGTATGTCCTGCATTAGCTCCTCCCTGAAATCTGACAATTATATCAGCCTCTTTACTTAAGGTGTCCGTAATCTTTCCTTTTCCTTCGTCGCCCCAATTAGCTCCAACTACTGCTTTTACCATTGTTTTTCCCCTTTTATTGTTTATTTCTATTAGAGTTTATTCTCAATATCTGTTATGAATTCCTTATTAGCCTAAATCTTTTATAAACCCTCAGACAAACAAGATTATACGACATTTTATGATATAAGTAAAATCAATATTTCTAATGTGTATCATAAATATATCTAATATCTAATGTCATATTTCATATACCTTTTATTATACGCCAAAAAATACCAAAGCCCCGACACTTGCTTGTTGCAAGGCGGGGCATGAAAAGAGAGGAATCTGCTTGTCATATATTATATAGATAAAACATAGTCCAACCAGGCTATTTCATCTTATTAAGCAACTTTAAGATTCTTTTCAATAAATGTTCTTATAAGCGTCTTCTCTTTTTCTGTGGCAATCGGATCCAGGACGATACGGCCATTCTCCTTACCATACATGCAGGCATAAAGATCGATCTGCTTACCTGTCTCTTCCTTGGCATTCTCTGCCTCAGTATAAATCAGATATCTCTGTCCGCTTTCAGGATTTTCAACAACACTTAAACCTACGTATGTAATTTGATCGCCGTTCTCATTGGTTAACTTGAATGTGTTATTCAGTTCCATTATTATCCGTCCTCCTGAAATATTTTTTATACTCACGAAGATTATCAACTGTCAAATACAATTGATTACCGCGGTATATCAATTAACCTGTGCACTCACCAGCGGTAAATGTTAAAGTTAATCAGTTCAATAGCTCCCTAAGCTTTGCAGCTGCTACCGACATAGTAAAACGCTTATCTATGATCAGGCACATCTCACGTGTGGGAATAGTCTCCTTGAACTTAAGCTTGAACAACGACCCATCCGACAGATATGCTCCTGCAAAATCCTCAACAACACATCCTATACCAAGATTCCTCATTGCAAACTGAATGATCATGTCACTTGTAGCCAATTCGAATTCAGGTCTCACATGAACATCTCTTTGTTCTAAGAATCCATCCACATAAGACCTTGTACTCGTCTTGCCTTCAAGACAGATCAAAGGTAATTCTTCAAGTTCTTTGTATTCCAACTCCCGATCTTCAAGATATCGGAACTTTCCCCCCGCCACAAACACATCCTGAACAGAACGTACACGATATACTTCAAAATGAGAATCAAGATTAAGCGGTTTGGTCACGACCCCAAAATCAATTCTCCCCTGTTGCAGGTGGTCAATAGTCTGTGGTGTGGGGGCATTAGTCACTGTAACCTTAATATCAGGATAGATTTGATGAAACTGTTCCAAATAGGGAAGAAGATAAAACTGTAAAGTCATATCACTGGCTCCGATCCTAACCTCTCCGGTCTCTAAATTCATCATCTTCGCCAGTTGTCTTTCACCTGATAGGATTGTCTCATAACCATCTCTGACATAAGAATACAACAAAGTTCCAGCATGGGTTAAACTTACGCCTTTAGCACGCCTGGTAAAGAGCTCTATCCCTAATCCCTGCTCGAGCTGTTTCACAGCTTGGGAGACGGCAGGTTGTGATATGTTGAGCTTCTTCGCTGCTCCAGTTATGCTGAGCTCGGTGGCTACGAAATAGAAAATCTTATAGTATTCCAGATTAATATTCATTATAATCTCTCCTTATACCTGACAGACTTTCTACATTGCCATTATAATATATAACAAAGGATTTGTATATAGTTTTTTCGGATTTGTCGAATATTTTGTGTTTTTAACAAATCTAAACCACAAAATGTGACATTAGCCTACTTTTTTTGTACAAAAAAACAGAGGTATAAGTTATCCTTATACCTCTCATTCATAAAAACTATACCTTGTATCAATAATAACAAACTCCACCATATGTAGTGTTAGGCTTTTTAATGCTTTAATCACAAATTACAGTCAAAGCTGTTCAAACACTTCTCCGATACGTTCATTAATTAACAGGTCCGCATTAACATCTCTCTGAGTTTTATCCATATTGATAACAACAAGATGAGAACCTCTGAAATAATCAATAAAACCGGCTGCAGGATAAACCGCAAGCGAAGTACCTCCAATGATCAGAACATCCGCCTTGCTGATATAAGAAACTGTCTTTTGCATAGTAAGTGTATCAAGCCCCTCCTCATAAAGCACAACATCGGGTTTGATAATACCTCCGCATTCACATTTCGGAACACCGTCCGCCTCTGCTATGTACTCAACCGGATACGACTTACCGCATCTTACACAGTAATTCCTATGTACGCTTCCATGAAGCTCAAGAACCTCTTTGCTGCCTGCAGCATAGTGCAAGCCATCTATGTTCTGTGTTATAACAGCTTTGAGCTTACCCTTTTTTTCCAACTCGGCAAGCTTAAGATGAGCGGCATTCGGCTTGGCATCAAGCGCTAACATCTTATTTCTATAGAACTCAAAAAATTCTTCCGTGTGATTCATATAGAAGCTATGACTTACCATGACCTCAGGAGGATATTTGTACTTCTGGTTATATAATCCATCCACACTTCGAAAATCAGGTATTCCACTCTCTGTAGACACACCTGCTCCACCAAAAAAAACAATATTATCGCTGCCTGCAACGATCTCCTTTAATCTTTGGATCTTCTCCTTTGACTCCTCATGCAACATACCCTCTCCTCCTTTCGATATCAGAACCATCACTTGTGTTGATTATCCATCAAATGATAATACCAAAAAACAAGCTCATTACTGCTTAATTCTCATTATCTTTAATATCCCCATGCAATATACCGATCAGCTTATCCAAAGCCTCCTGCTCATCCGGTCCGTCACATATCAGTTCGACCTCGTCACCGCATCTGATCCTTGCCGCCAAAAGTCCAAGTACACTTTTGGCATTCAGAAAACTGTTACCCTTCTTTATCTGTATCTTCGACTGATATTTCACACTCTCCTCGCAAAACAATCCGGCCGGACGCAGATGCATCCCCAACGGTTCGGTAACTACAACCTTCTGTGTTACCATAGTAAGCCCCCATTCTGCTATTCATTCTTCACAATCTCTATCTCTACATTAATATCCCCAATCACCTGAATTCCCGGTATCTCCTTTAGACTGACTGTAAATGTGTGCTTACCCGGCCCATATCCGGTCACATCCACACTTGGAATAAGATTAGTGACATTAAGTGTATCCAGCTTATCCTTTAATCCCTTAACCTTTAACGAGTACCCGGTACCACTTAGATAATTATATGTATAATCACTGTTCTTTCCCACAAGATTGATCGCATCACTTTGAAGTACTAAGCTCTTCTCCTCCAATTTTTCTACAACAACCTTGATCATTATCTCCTCAGTATTATCGGCGATCGTTATACCGGAAGGAAGATAATCCGCTACTGCTACGGATGTTTCCAAATGATCGATGCGATTTGTTACATCTATATCATCAATCACGATCTCATCAACCTTTGCAAGATCCTTGGCATCTCCTACCACCAAAACACTTGTAGGCTGATAATCTATACTGGCAACGGAATAACCATCCCTTACATCACCTGTTGTCTTTACCTTAACCGCCAATTCCTTAGTCTTAGCGATCTCAACTGTTACAGCAACCGACTCAACATCATACTCGAATTTGCTGGGGTCGATAGCCTCACCGCTCTTGCTAAGAAATACCGGAACAGCCGTAGTTGTAAGGGTACTGTCCGCATCCTTTACATCAACATCCACAACCACCTCGTTGATCATATCAATAACACTCTCTGCACCTTTGACTGTAATAAGATTAGGTGTAGGAGTCTTACTTCTGATAGCATAACCCTCCGCAACATCAGAACTGGTACGAACATTTATTGCAAGCTGGCTTTCTATCTTCTTCTCCACAGCAACATTAACTGCGTCATTAGATGCGTACGAAATGGTTATGTCTCTGGCGGTTGAACTGTTAATAGCAGAAACGGTAACTGTAACCGCATTGGTAACTGACATTTTGGAAAGATCCGCCACTGCCCGAAAATCCTGATTAGTCAGCTTCTCGACTAACTTTCTTCTTCCCTTAACAACAATATCTATTGCAGTTCCTTCAGGAACCTCATAAACCATATTGTTATCGGTAATAGTCTCCCCATTGATAAATTCTATCTCTATTCCGGTTATCCTCTTTGTGGTCTTGTAATCATCAACATTAGCTACGACAACCCAAACAACAATAGCCATGATCAATGATAACAGTTTCAAACCTATATGGTCAAAAATTCTATTATTCATTCTTCCCACGACCTTTCCGCCATTTTATTCTCTGGGTTATCGGTTCGTTCTTTCCAAGCTTCTCGATATTTTGAACAAACTTTTCCCTCGAAAGTCCCCTGTAAAGCACGCCGTCATGTGCTAATGAGACTGCTCCCGTTTCCTCCGAAACAACAATAGTAATACTGTCAGAGACCTCACTGATTCCAAGTGCAGCCCTGTGTCTTGTTCCGTATGCCTTATTAACATCGAGATTATCTGATAGCGGCAGATAACATGTCGCGCTCACTATCCTGTTATTCCTTATTAATACAGCACCATCATGAAGCGGTGTGTTATGCTCAAAAATATTGATCAGAAGCTGGCTTGTGATCTCCGCATCAATATTAATTCCGGTACGCTCATAATCACCCAGCTTAACCTCCTGTTCAAGCACGATCAATGCACCGGTTTTAACCTCTGCCATCGCATATACAGCCTTTGTTATCTCATTGAGTACCTTCTTATCAATTCTTCTTCCCACATTAGAATCACTGCTGTCAAAAAGCGACGAGATAAATCTCTTTCTACCAAGCTGCTCCAATGCTCTTCGAAATTCCGGCTGGAATATAACTATGATCGCTATAACGCCGACACTTATAGTATTCTTAAATATCCATATAAGTGTATTGAATTCAAGAAGCGCAGCAATACCCATAAAAACAAGAAGAATAAGGATACCTTTAATAAGCGTCCATGCGCGTGTCTTCTTAAACCAATCCATGATATAGTAAATGAGCACGGCAATAAACACTATTTCAATAGCATCCGTAATCTTCATTCTGGGAATATAAAACCAGTCAAAATAGTTTGTTATCTGAGTCCATAATTGTTCCAAGGTTAAATCTCTCCAATATATAAGTATTATCAGTTAGAAGTTTTAGTATTGATATGTTTGACATTCTTATTCGTGCCCGAAACCGACAGCTTTGGTACAGCTTTAACATAATAGTAATATTCGTCATCCTCAAACTGCAAAAGCTCAGTTCTCTGGTAGTCGACAACACCCTTAAAGAACTGAATGAACAGCGCAAGCACAATACCTACTACACTTCCAACAACAACGGAAGCAATGTCTACCTCAACCAAAACCAAAACATTACCGAAAAGGTAAAGTATAACATTGAAAAATCCTCCGGCTATAAATGCTACAACAAAGGAATGATCAACCGGAAGCTTATATATACAATATGTAATAAGTATTACAAGCGCGCTTACCGCCATGATAAGCATCATAGCTTTATTATCTATCATAGCATTGATCACATACTGAAATCCCTGTACCGCTGTGTCCTCGTCCGTTGCTGCTGCAAAGACCTTAACCAGCTCCGAAAGACAGCCTTCATAATAGTAGAGCAATAAGCCAAAAGCAGTAGGTATGATCGCTGAAGGACCTACTAAAAAACCAAGAATGATCGGTAATGCATAAGTCAGATGCAAAGAAAAACAGATCGGCACTATCAAAACAATTATTCCGGTCTTAGGCACAAACCTCATATATGCACAATAAAAGATCAGTATCACAGCAACTGCCAGCAAACCTACATCCAATGCAACCTTAACAGATTGCAGAGCTATTATAACTCCTCCAATCCCCGCCATAACCTCAATAGGAAGGAATGCGCAGACCAATGCCAGAACAACAATGATCATCTTATTGTCCAGAAAATGCCAATATCCGAACCGGCTGTTAAGTGATACAAAAATAACAAACGCCATAATAAACTTTACTATAGGCGTCAAAATAAAATCATAACGGCTGTAAAACCCTTTGATATTATCCCTAAAAGTCAATAAAGTCGTCATGTATTACAACTCCTCCTTTAGATTTCACAACCTCCTTCTCCGAAACCTCTCTAAGCTTCTTAAGATCATGATTATATATAATAATGTCAGGTCTGGCTTTCTCGTACCGCCTAGCGTATATTATTCTTGCGATCAGCCAGTATATAGATATAAAGCATCCGTAAATAATGCCCATATATATGGCAAGACTCCTATAATCAACCTTCAAAATATTAGACAGTATATAGTCTAACTTATAGGAGAC
Source organism: uncultured Eubacteriales bacterium (assembly GCA_900313855.1). Lineage (GTDB taxonomy): Bacteria > Bacillota > Clostridia > Lachnospirales > Lachnospiraceae > CAG-590. The sequence continues at coordinate 4,599 of OMSZ01000017.1, read as the reverse complement.
AACTATTGCCGCTATTAACACGAATGCTATCGTTGCATGAACTATTGCCTTCAAAGAATAAATCCGCACATAATCCCCTTTATAAAAACTGTTCATGGGGATCTCACTCCTACCCTTATTCTTTTCATATATGGCAATCTTGCTCATCAATTTCACATTTTGCTCACGAACCATTATCTTCACCACAATTTTTATCAATTATTATCAAAAACCATCATTTATATTATAAATATTATAGGCAAAAAGCACAAGTATTTTTTTTAATTAATAAAACCCATTTTCACCTTTAAAATGCGCTCAACCGATTCATCTATCCTCTCAACGGAAACGTTCCCATTTTTAACCGCGGTTAAAATCCCGTTATATGCCTTATCAAAATCCTTAGGCATCAAAACAACATCCACGCCCGCTTTAACAGCCAGTAAAGCTGCCTCATCGGAATCATAATTATCCTTTATCGCTCCCATATTCATGGCATCTGTAACTACAATGCCGTTATATCCCAGATCCTTTCGCAAAAGCCCGGTCACGATCTCTTTAGATAGTGAAGCCGGTGTATCATCCCCGGTCACTTTTGGAAGAGATATATGCCCTATCATAATACATGGAACATTTTCATCAATCCCCTTCTCAAAAGGTATAAGATCATCTTTCTTCAAGTCATCTATAGTCTTATCCGAGATGGCATATCCCTTATGAGGATCACCGGTAGTAGATCCGTGTCCCGGAAAATGCTTATAAACAGTTACTATTCCCTTTGATTTAAGTCCCTTTGCAACCGCATCTGCCATAGATGCCACTATAACAGGATCGTCAGAAAATGTTCTTCTGTAAAAGACAGAATCAACCTTAACCCCCTGCACATCAACGTCGGGCGCGAAATCAAGATTAAAACCCAATTCGGAAAGATATGAACCCATCGTAACGCCTGCTATATATGCCTGATTAGGATCATTTTTAATGCCATACTCCGTCATAGATCCGACATTATCAACGCCATACATCTTATTATTGGCAATCCTGGCTATCCGTCCACCTTCTTCATCCACGCACAAAAACAGCGGAAGCTCGATCCGCTCCATACTGTATCTTTGTATATTGGAAAGCATTTCCTTAGTCTGATCCGGATTAACAAGATTCTCTGTCATATATACCACGCCGCCCACAGGTACTGCATCAATAGATTTCTGAGTGGTTTCCGTAGCCATCGTTACGTGGTTTACACCCTTTACTAAAGATTCAGGAAAAACGATAAACATCTGAGCCACCTTCTCCTCAAGGGTCATCTGTTCCATTTTATCCTTTACCCGTTTGATAAGCTGCATGTCTTCATAGCTTATCTTCTGTGTATCGATCTCTATGCTTTCCTCTGTATACGAACCGGCGCCGGAAGTTACCCTGTCTCTATCACCGCTCTGCTCATCATTTTTATTTGAAATGTCGTCATACACTTCAACAGTTGGCTCAGCCAAAGCTTTTGCAGAAGCTTCTCCATTGTCATCGGTCTGCGGCGATGTCATTGCCTCTTCTTCCGCCTCCACGCTTATATCATCATCTCTTACCTCACCACAGCCTGAAGCCATAAATAGTACAGTTGAAATCATAATAAAACATATGAACTTAATATAACGAGCCAAAGCCTTTGATTTCATACTGTCCCTATCCTTCCCCACATAATTTAAACCAAAAAAACAGATCAAATTTCAATATAGTCAGAATCGTCCGCCTGCCATACTAATTAATCATTTTAAAATACGCACCTGATCAGTTTTATCAGATGCGTATTTTATAGCGGCAATCATCCGCCTTCATTTTTAGTCAAGACTCGCTCGCGAGTCTTGCGCGCCGGATTCGGGTCTGCTTTAGCAGACTCACTTCCTATTCGAATCCGTGCACATCCCGCGGAGCGTTTTAACTCAGTCGGAGCTTGTACCCCGACTGAGTATAGTTTGACATAACCCCCACCTACACCTAATCTTAGAGGTGGGGGATTTCTCCGACTGAGTTAAAAATTCCTTCCATTCCAGCCCCAGTCAGGAGTTGTTCTGTATTCTACATATATATGATTACCCGGTATTCCTAGCTCACTTTCGTAAATCTCGCATATTTTTGCTGTCATCTTATCAAATGCGCTTGAATTACCTGAACCATAGATATCTACTGAAATATATGCTCCTTTATCAAGCTTCTCACCTGCAAAATAGAGCGAATATCCGTCCTCAAAACCGATCATAACATATGATTCCGGTTTTCCGATAATGCTGCAGGCCTTACCAAGCTCTGCTTTGATCTTCTCTTGAGTCTCCGGTCCAACAGGAACTGTAACTTTTGAATTAATAAATGGCATTTCTTTGTCCTCCCGATAATTATATTTTAATTAATACACTTCTTATGTATCATTAACACAATTTTCAAATCCCGTTAATTACTTCCCCTATATCTGCATCTATGCATATTGATCTGTCCTCTATATCCTTAGGACAATATGCTTCACCTTTATTAATACAGCAATAAACCGCATTCTCGTTCTCTCTAACAAGATTCCAGAATGGGTATTTGATCATCGCAGGAGTTTTGCTTCCCACACCAAGTTCAATAAACAATACATGAAGATCCTTGCAGCTATCAAGAAATTCCGAATAATTACCGGATGCCTCATACCATCCGTCATCCTCAACAAACGTACTGTCGGTGTTAAGATTCATCACCATAGGCTCTCCGCATACCGGGCAGTAGGGTACAAGTCCCGAAGGTACTGTCATTGACAATTTATCAAAATCGGTTTCACCATTCTCCTTTACCGGAGTAATCAGTTCCCTGTCTTCTCCAATAGCAAAGCCCTGTGCTACCAGCATCTTTATAACCTTATCCTTATTGTCATAGGTACGTTTATGACATGGCTTTCTGCACTGCCACAAGCCAAAATCTCCTTGCGAATAGAATATTCTTCTCTTGCTGAATCCCGCTTTTTTGAACTGGTGATCCACATTAGTTGTGATCACAAAATAATCCTTTCGCGGCTGATTGGCAATATCGCCTTTATCTCTTCCGTCAACAAGCTCATATAATCTGTCATATACATTATTAACCGGTCTCGCAAAACGATTAATATATATATATCTGCTCCAAAATGCCCACTGCTCCTCTAATGAACCATATGGATAAAAGCCACCGGAATACATATCACGAAAACCGTATTTATCCGAGAAATCACCAAAATACCTGTTAAATCTTTCTCCCGAATAAATTAGTCCTGCTGATATTGACAATCCTATTCCTGCTCCAATGACGACAGCATCTGCCGTTTCAAGCTCATTTTTCAAACGCATCATCTGATCATTGTATGCATCTTTCCCAGTAGAAATATCACTGTTTTTTTCAGCATTAACATATTCTGACATACCCGGCACCTCCTTTAACAGTAGATAATATGATTTTACCATAAATATCACTCATAGGAAAGTACAAATAGCAAAGATTTATTACTAATCAGAATAAGAATTAAATACATTAAAAAGAGAACGGTAATCATTCAACAATGTGAACCCAAAACCATTCTCTTTATCATCTTATCATATGTTAATTATATTATCTGATAGTCTTGATCCATCCCTCAGGTGCCTCAATACGACCCATCTGGATTCCTGTAAGTGTATCATAAAGCTTCTTTGTAACAGGACCCATCTCTTCCATACCGGCAGGGAAACATATCTCTTTGCCATGGTCAACCACCTTACCAACAGGTGAGATAACAGCTGCTGTACCGCAAAGTCCGCACTCAGAGAAATCTTTAAGCTCATCGAAGTAAACCTCTCTGTGCTCAACAGTAAGTCCAAGATATTTCTCTGCAACTACCATCAATGAACGACGTGTGATTGAAGGAAGAATACTGTTCGACTTAGGTGTAATGAACTTCTTACCATCAGCACTGATAAACATGAAGTTAGCTCCACCTGTTTCCTCAACCTTAGTACGTGTTGCTGCATCAAGATACATATTCTCTGCAAAGCCCTGATTATGTGCATCAACGATAGCATGTAAGCTCATCGCATAGTTAAGACCTGCCTTGATATCACCTGTTCCATGAGGAGCTGCTCTATCAACATCAGAAACACGAATAGTGATAGGCTTAGCACCACCCTTGAAATAAGGTCCTACAGGAGTACAGAAGATTCTAAACTGATATTCGTCTGCCGGCTTAACACCGATTACCGGATTAATTCCAAACATATATGGTCTTATATATAAGGTTGCTCCCGAACCGTAAGGTGGAACATAATCAACATTAGCCTCCACAGTCTTAACAACAGCTTCTACAAATTTATCTTCAGGAAATGTCGGCATCTCAAGTCTCTTACACGAATCTACAAATCTTGCAGCATTTAAATCAGGACGGAAACATACAATATGTCCATCTTCTGTTGTATAAGCCTTAAGTCCTTCAAAAACCGTCTGTGCATACTGCAATACACATGCGCACTCGCTCATAGTGATGTTAGGATCATCAATAATCGCTCCGTCATCCCATGCTCCGTTCTTGTAGTTAGCCACAAATCTCTTATCTGTTTCAATATAACCGAATCCAAGATTTGACCAATC
>OMSZ01000068.1 GCA_900313855.1 uncultured Eubacteriales bacterium | reverse complement strand
GATTAATGAGAGAGAATCAAAGTTCATATATGAATTAATAGAACAGAGATGTGGAAAAAAAGAGAGGAATCTCAGATTATTAATCTGAGATCTCTCTTTTCAAAATTATTTCACTTCATCTGCTTTTTTATATAGACACCGGTCTCCGAAAGATCATCCTCACTCCATCCGGATTTCTTGGATACATTACTCTTTATCAGTGAAGATTTCTCGTCCTTGTTAGACACATTCCATGCGCAATACGAAAGATTGTTCTCACTTATAAGATCAAACCAAGCATTGGCGGAATCATAATCGACAGAGCCATTACCCGAAGCTTCACATATCGAGAACTCGGTAATGAATATTGGCAGACCGGAATTTTTAGCCTTGGTCAATTTCTTTCTGAGATCATCCTTATGTGTTGCCGCATAGAAATGCAGGGTATACATTATATTATCATATCCCTTTATAGGATCCTTAGCCGCTTCATCAACATCCTGAGACCATGTCGGAGTGCCGACAACAATTATCGCATTGTCATCATTTTTTCTGATGATCGGAATGATATCCTCAGCGTATTTCTTGACATCTGCCCATCCCGTACCACCATTAGGCTCATTACATATCTCATAAATGATATTATCACTGTCTTTATATTCGGAAGAGAACTCCTCAAAGAATTTCTTGGCTTCATTTTCATACTTAAGCGGTGTAAGGTCGTGAAGGATATGCCAGTCTACAATAACATACATTCCAAGCTCTGTAGCCTCATCAATACCCTTCTTTACCAGCTTCTTCAAGTTGTCCTTATTACCGTCAGTACAATATCCTCCGCCCTCATCGGTATACATTGCAAGTCTTATTACATTTGCTCCCCAGTCATCACGAAATGTGGCAAATGCATCCTTGTTCACGTAATCAGGAAACCATGCAAGACCGTGAGTGCTGACACCTTTTAACTGATACTGTTTGCCCGACTTATCGACAAGATCCGTTCCTTTGACAGACAGCGCGCCGTGGTTGGCAAATGGGGTTCCTGTTTCTGCCACTACTTTCTTTCCGCGCGCCGTTCCGCTTTCATTATCGTCTACAGCCGTATCACTATCAACGGCATCCTTATTCTTACTATTACTATCATTATCCGAACTTGCAGCTTTATTATCAGCATTTAAAGCCTTGTCGCCATCTGCCCCATCACCTGATCCGGCTGCCTGCATTTTTGATACATCCGCCTGTTTTCCCGCAATATAAAGGCTGCCGTTCTTTGACACCTTACCTGCCGACGCCTCATCCGCGAATTTGATCTGAACTCCACAATCAACAGACGTATTAGGTTCAACCGTACCATTATAGCTTTCAGGAGTGATGGTAAGAACCCCACCGCTTATCTCAAATTTGCCATTCCATCCGGTTAATATTTCAGCATCATTTACATTATCAAATGTAAGCTTCCAGTCACTAAGAGCCTCAGAAGAATTGTTTTTTAACACAATATCAAACTGTGCAACGTACTTCCCGTCCTGCTCCCATGATGACGATTGGTTCTGTGTCACCTCATATTCGAAAGCACCTGAATCATCCTGCTCATCTGCACTATCAGCATTATCATCAACGCTATTGTCTGTTTCGGTAACACTATCCGTCTTCTCAATACCGGTATCGTTAACAACATCCGCCTCTGTCGTCTGACTATTATTATTTGCTCTACGCCCTATGCCTATTCCAACAAACAAAACAATGATCGCAGCTAAAACCACTCCTGTAAAAATTAATCTTTTCTTACCCGCACCCATCTCATAACTCCTTTATATAATCTCCAAAAACTTAACCTTCGGCACCGGCTTCGAGAAGAAGAATCCCTGAAGATAATCCGCTCCGAGTGATCTGAGCATCTCGATATGCTCCTTCTTCTCCACTCCCTCGACCAATACTTTACAGCCAAGATCATGTATCATATTAACACTGTTTTTAAGTATTATTCTTCCGTTAGAATTATTCTCGGCGCTCCAGAGAATACTCTTGTCAATCTTAACAACATCAAAATCTAGAGCGAATATGCCCTCCATGTTCGAATAACCCGTTCCATAATCATCCATAGACAACATAAAGCCCTGAGCCTTGAGCAATTTGGTAACCAGCGAAAGAACCTTGTAATCCTCAGCTCCTACAGATTCTGTAATCTCAAAATTGATCATTGAATGTTTGATCTTATACTCATTGACTATACCTATTATATGCTCCGTAAAGCCGGGTCTTATACATTGAACCACGGAAAGATTGACATTTATACAGTCCATACCACGCTCTTCGGGTATACCGCTTTCGATGAAGCTGCACACCTCTTTAAGCACGAAATCATCTATCTCCTCAACAAGACCGATCTGCTCTGCTACAGGAATGAACTCATCAGGGGAAACAAAGCCTATGGACTCATCATTCATCCTTACTAATGCCTCTGCCCCATGCAGCATCGGTCCGATCAGATCATATGTAGGCTGATAATAAACCTCAAATTTGTTTTCCCTTAAACTCCTTCTGATAGCGCGCTCTATCTCTGCCCTGCGCATCAGCCATCCGATGCTCACATCCTCTTTGTTGATGTTAGCCGGAATAATACTGTCTGAAATAAACAGCACATCTTCAACAGTACTGATATCACCCGGGATAGACGAATCAACCACAGCCGCATTTAATAAAACAGGCATATTGGCAATTATCCAATCCTCCTCGAACCGGATTCTGATCGCGGTCAATATCTCCTCAACCCTTTTCTCGCTGTAACCCGGACAGGTAACAACAAATGTTTCCGGATTCGGATGATATATATAATAGCGCGGTACGACAGTTTTCAGATAATCCGAAATCATCTCAGACATAATATCATGATTAGCAGATCCCGTAACTCTCTCAACCATATCAGCATTAATGATCTTGATAAATATTATTTTAACATTTTCCTTCATCATCATGAAATTGTGGATATCCATCTGCAATGCCTTACGATTGTATATGCCCGTGTCGGAATCAATCCTGTCATCCTCACTTTCCACAGCAAGCATAACTCCCATTAAAGCTATCGACTCAGAAAAAAGCTCTGCCTTAATATCAATGTTAAACAGCTGGATCAATATTCCGGCAAGCGATAAAACAAAGAAATAAATGAGCGCTATACGTCTTCTCATTGTTATCGCATTCCATGAAAACAGAAGCTCGCTCATGGCCAGTATAAAATACAGACCCGCAGCTCCGTATATCAGATACTCCGCCCAATTCCTGTGGAACTGCATTGAAGAATCATAATAATAAACCTGATGAAAAAACGGATTGATCACAACAAAAACCTCTGTTATGATAAGCGGCAGTCCAAATATTATATTAACAGCTATTGACCGCTTTCTTATAGCTCCCGTAACACTTAACACATAATAATAGAGCAGCGGACAAAGCATCGTATGCAATAGAAAATAGAACAACTGACTCATTTCCAAAACAACATAAGCCACCGGACTCTCCAACGCATACGGCTCAGAAAGAGCTGCACCAGTTGTCGATATTGCATTAGCCATCAATATAAGCATCATACCTATGAATAATCTGTTCTGAACACGATCCGTCCTTTTTTGAAGTACGGTAAACAATAATACCGTAACGCAGATAGTCAGTGTTGCCGCATAAAATGCTATATGAAATTCGTTTGTCGCATTCATTGGCTATCCCCCCTCCTTATAATTTAATAGTGATCATAAACATCTTAACATATTTCTCAACCGGTTTATATCTTACTATATCCGGCTGCTGAACAAGACGTATCGTATAACCGTGCATTTCCACGATCTTCTTCGCAATTGAAAGACCAAGACCTGTACCACCCTTGCTGTTCCTTGATTCATCTCCCATCATGAATGGCTCAAAGAGATGCTCCGCCTTTTCATCAGGAATTCTTCTTCCGGTATCAGCCACCATTATCAGAAGTCTGTCCTCTTCGCGTTTTACCACAAGTGCGATCTTATCACCCTTTTGATTATGTTTGACAGCGTTAGTGATCAGATTGGTGATAACTCTCGACAGCTGAATTTTATCTGCGGATAATTTCAAACTCTCCTCCGGAATATCCACAGAAAGTTCAAGTCCTGCATCTTCTATATCAGAATACTGCAAGGCTGTGCACTCTCTGACAAGCTCGTATATATCAACGGGCTGCTTATTAAGAATAAAGCCCTCGCTATCTAATTTCACATAGTCAAATAAAAGCTGTATAAGCTCATTCATCCTTACCGATTTGACCATTATCGCATCAAGATATTCCTGCTTCCTTTCCTCTGAAACCATACCGTCAGAAAGCGCTTTTGAATATCCCGCAACAGTGGTTATCGGCGTTCTGAGATCATGCGCTATATCAGAAAGCATGAGATTTCTTCTTCTTTCAAATTCTTTTCTCGCATTGACTCTTGCCTCAGCTATTTTATTGAACTCTTTAACCGTAATCCTTGTAAAATAAATGGCGCCTAGCACATAAGGCATAACCACCAGCAGTGATATGCCGATTATGATCATAACCAGCACAAACTGCTGCATACCGCTCAAACCATCAAGTATATCATTACCGCCCGAAGGAACAACGGTATTACTGCTTTTTTCCTGCAGCACTCCCGAAAGCCATGAAACAGGTCGACTGATCTGGCTCGGAATTATCATGTTAATAAACCCGATGATCAACGCTGCAATTACAAGTATAAGCAATAATATGACCGTGCCTCCGTTGATCAATTCCGCCCTTTCATAACCGGGAAAAAATTCACGAAGAATAAACGGCATGATATGATGATTAACAAACCAGAGTATGCCGTAATCAACCACACTCACCAAAATAAGCGTGATAATAAATTTCCTGATCAAAAAAAACTGTAATTTCTTTTCCTGCTCCATTTAATTCTCCAAACGATAACCCAAACCTCTTAAGGTCTTAATATATGCTGATGGATCTTCATCCAACTTGCTTCTTAGCTTACTGATGCAAACCATTATATTGTTATCCGCTATTATGAATTCATCTCCCCAGCCGTGCTCATATATCTGCTGTTTGGTAAAGACCTTATTCGGATGTGTCATAAATAGCTCCATAATCTTGTACTCCACAGAGGTAAGCTCGATAGTCTCATCGCCCTTTTTCAAGATACAGCTTTCAGGATCCAATGAAAGATCGCGAACCTTGATAACCTCTGCCTTAACCTCATTAGCACCTAATCTGTAAAATCTTCTGATATTGGAATTAACTCTCGCAACTGCCTCTAGCGGATTAAACGGTTTTGCCAGATAATCGTCGGCACCTAGATTAAGTCCTAATATCTTTTCCGAATCCGCATCCTTAGCCGAGAGAATAATAACCGGAATATTGCTTTCCTTTCTAAGCTCCTGCAATACGTGATAGCCGTCCATCTCAGGCATCATAATATCTAATACACAAAGATCGGGCTTCTCTTTTCTAAGAAGAGTTAACGCCGCCCTGCCATCCTGTGCTTCAACTACATTATAACCTTCATTTTCCAGATAAAGCTTTAAGAGATCCCTGATCTCCGCCTCATCATCTGCGATAAGTATTTTGTAATTCATTTGAATTCCTCCCCTATTTATCTATACTAATTGTAATGCATATAAAGTAATTTTTCCACCCTGAACTTAAGGTTTTTGCTTTACAGGAAACAAAGTCTGCTGCAAATCAAAAAATCTCTCTCATAAGCATTAACCTATAAGAGAGATTCTCTGTTTTAAAATATATCAGTCAGTTAAATCTTTAATTGATAAAGCATTTCGCCTAAGGTATTACATAGGTGCTACTTCACTTTCGCTTCTTGTAGTCTGTCCGTATTTAAGTGCATCATAAAGAGCTGCCTGTGCTGATCTCTTATAAGGTGCTACGAAGAATACTGAGAGAAGACCCATTGTAAACAATCCTGAAAGGATATCCCATCCGATGAAGGAAAGATCTAACACAAATGCTTTCCACTTCTGACCATCCATCATTCTCTTACTCTCTGCAAAAGCTTCTTCCTTAGTCATCTCAGGATTCTCTGCCAAGAGATAAGGGATCATTTTGTACTCGTAGCTTTTAACAATACCAGGAATAACTAAGAGCAATGACCAGAGGAATGTATATACATCTCTCCAAAGCATGATCTTAACGTTGTTCTTATAACCATAGTCAAAACCACAGGTTACATTAGATACGTTAGCCGGTTCACTTAAGTTCTTATAGAAGAACTTTGCGCATCCGATCTCTATCGGATTGATAAGCAATGCATCGATCACTATTCCAATTGCTATCGCTATAAGTACTATTATGGTTACAACAATTACTATTAATACAATAAATGCTGCCACTTCAGGTCCATTTAAATCCTTGAACTTGTCAAAAACCTCTTTTGCTTCTTTGTCGGCTTTGTCGGCATCCTTAATCGCATCCCGGATATCCTTTCCCAAAGCACTGTCATAAGCAGCCTTTACCTTAGCGTCATCCGGATCATCCTCATCGAATAAATCCTCATCATCCTTATCATCATCATCAGATAAATTGTTAATGCTGTGATTACCGAAATTGTTAAAATTGTAATTGCCCCGGTATCCGCTTGAAGCTCCCATGCCTCCCATAATGAAAGAGAACAATAAAGCTACTAATACACACTTCCAATAATTTGCCTGAAACTTCTCTTTTGCTACTTCCTTTAATTTCTTTCTATCCCACATAATGATTCCTCCTTTTTTTATCTTCTATCTTTAATATGGGTTATTTGGTTTATAGCAGTTAAAACGATTTATTCGTAACTGCTTTATTAACTTTATGTGCCCATCATACCAGAGGAATCTTATCCGTAAAATCGGCAAACCTTAACGTTACCTTAATTAAATATATTTTAATCCTGACATAAGAAAACCCCTCGGATTGAACCGAGGGGAGAGGTAATAACCTGTTATTCTTCAGGAACCTTAACTTCAATACAAAGCTCCTCTAACTGCTTCTTGTCAACTGATGACGGTGCATCAGAAAGCAAGCAGCTTGCATCCTTAATTTTTGGGAATGCGATAACGTCACGGATTGACTCGGCACCGGTCATAAGCATTATCATTCTATCAAGACCAAATGCAAGTCCTGCGTGAGGTGGTACACCATACTTAAATGCTGTAAGCATGAAACCGAATCTGTCATTAGCATCCTCTTCACTGATTCCAAGAAGCTTAAACATCTTCTCCTGAATATCATCCTGATGGATACGGACTGAACCACCACCAAGCTCGACACCGTTTAATACAATATCGTATGCCTTAGCTCTTGCCTTGCTCATTCCGGATTCCTTAGACTCGGTAAATGCCTTGCCGCTTTCCATCTCGGCAAGTGACTGCTCTAACATCTCAAGATCCTCTTCCATCGGCATTGTAAATGGATGGTGCATTGCCTGATATCTCTCCTCATCATCAGACCACTCAAATACAGGGAACTCTGTTACCCAAAGGAATCTGTAATCGTCCTTGCTCACAAGCTCAAGCTGTGATGCCATCTCGCAGCGAAGTGCGCCAAGTACAGAGAATACAATCTTGTCTCTGTCTGCAGCAAAGAGAAGAAGGTCACCGCTCTCACCGTCAAGTGCAGCAACAAGGTTGTTCATTTCCTCATCAGTCATGAACTTTGCAAATGAAGACTTAATCGAACCGTCTTCACCGATTGCAATATATGCAAGACCTTTTGCTCCATAACCTTTGGCAAAATCAACCAACGCGTCAATCTTCTTACGAGGCATTGCGCCCTGTCCCTTAACATTGATACCGCGAACAGAACCGCCGTTTTCGATTGCACCCGTAAATACACCAAAACCACAACCCTTAACAACGTCTGTAACATTCTTAAGCTCCATGCCAAAGCGGATATCCGGCTTGTCCGAACCGAAACGCTCCATGGCCTCTGCCCATGTCATTCTCTGTATCGGAAGCGGAACATCAACTCCGATCGCCTCCTTGAATACTCTTGCAAGCAGGCGCTCATTTACATCTAATACATCGTCTATATCAACAAATGATAACTCCATATCTATCTGGGTAAACTCCGGCTGACGGTCAGCACGAAGATCCTCGTCACGGAAACATTTTGCAACCTGATAGTAACGGTCATAGCCTGATGCCATCAAAAGCTGCTTGAAAATCTGCGGTGACTGCGGGAGTGCATAAAATGATCCCGGATGCACGCGCGATGGCACAAGATAGTCTCTTGCTCCCTCCGGTGTTGACTTGTTAAGTATAGGTGTTTCAATCTCCAAGAAGCCTTCCTCTGATAAGAAGTTGCGGATTATGCTTACAACCTTACTTCTTAAAATGAGATTTCTCTGAAGGTCAGGACGACGAAGGTCTAATGTTCTGTATTTAAGTCTGATCTCTTCCTTAGTCTTAGAGTTCTCCTCAATCGGGAACGGAGGTGTCTCTGCCTCTGAAAGAATTCTTATATCCTTAGCGATTATCTCAATATCTCCTGTAGCAAGGTTCTTGTTGATACCGCCTGCACGAAGCGCAACATTACCTGTAATCGCAACAACAAACTCACTTCTTAACTTCTCAGCCTTTGCAAAGCTCTCAGCACCGCATTTATCCTCTTCAAAAATAATCTGAAGAAGTCCGCTTCTATCCCTGAGATCCACGAAAATGATTCCGCCCTTGTTACGGCTCTTCTGCACCCAGCCCATAACGGTAACACTTTCTCCAACATTCTTGTTGCTGACTTCAGTACATCTGTGAGTCCTTTTAAGACCCTTCATTGATTCTGCCATGATATATACTCCTTACTTTATCTTTATATATATATTAATCTGCTTCTGCAGCTTTCTCATACAAATTATCCAATAGCATGTTAAATGCCGGTATAAATGATTCCTTAATTAAACCAATCATTTCATCTATTTCTTCTTCATTATAAATGTGTGTAGAAAGATTCCTCTTTTTCAGCATCAATAACCATTCTTCTTCCTGTGTCACAAAACCAACCTTATATCCCAGTTTAATTATCTCTCTAGGCGAACCACTTGCCGCCTCCTGTATCGAATGTCTTTGCATTACAGCTTGCAATGCCTTCCATGCCAATTCAAAGGTAAGATTAAACTGACCAATAATTCCTGTTCGATATATTTCATCATCAGATACCCTGTCAAAATCTGCCTTTTTCAATACTTGCAAAGCATTGTTAAAATTATCTATTTTTTTCATATATTGTTACCCCATCTCTATCTATCTCACTTATCAATTCAGCGGAACACTTATCAAGTTCAACAATATCAAATGAAAGCAACGACCATACATCTTCATTGATATCCCAGTAAAACGAGTCCACATCTCCACCCGTTACTGCTATATCTATATCGCTCCTGTCGCTGTTATCTTTTCTGGCTCTCGAGCCGAACAGAATTATCTTTTGAATATTATTTTTTTCAGCAATAGAAATAATATCACTTAATACATCACCCGGAAGATTATAATCCATCACTATATTATCCTCTCATACTAGAAACCATTGTTTCCTCAAAACCGCAATTCACGTACTTCGCCCATTTTATCACAGTATTGGCGATTTGTTAATATATTTTATTCTTTTGTCCAATCATGAACATACTCATCCGCAAGTCCCTGTTTTTCCAGCATATTTCTATCGGCATCACCATACACGGCAACTATCCTTGCCGCACCTGCTCTTTTGGCCGCAAGGATTCCATTTAACGAATCCTCATACACAATGCAATTACCGATATCTACATGAAGTCTGTCTGCTGCCGCCAGCCACATGTCAGGCTCGGGTTTTCCGGGAAGAATTCCATCATCATATACTATCTGCTCCCATGAAAACCATTTATTCAGATTAAACACTTCAAAATAAAGTTCAATATTTTCCTTTGTTGCGGCAGACACAATGGCACATTTGATACCATCTGCTTTCAACCTGTCAAGATAATCAGCAAGCCCCGGTGCAATTTCTATCGTATCCAGTTCCCTGCAAAGCGTTCGATACAAACTTTCCTTTTTCTCAGCTATTTCTTTTGCAAGTGTGGTAATCTCTTTATCTATCTGCTGAAATATTATATTGTCAATCTCTTCATCTGTCTTAGTCGACTTTGTCTTGTTATTTTCCCCCTCCGCCTGTGCAGAATCCAGCTTATCCCAGCCATACTTATCTAAGAAGAAATGCTTTACTATATCCCTGTTATTGCAGCCATATATGTACTTCCTGATATCTTCATCGGTTATAGTCTTTCCTGTTTCTT
>OMSZ01000294.1 GCA_900313855.1 uncultured Eubacteriales bacterium | reverse complement strand
TCTCCTGATACAACAGACTCTCATTGTTATAAAGACTTGCAAAACCAAAATCCTTATCCGGAAGCATTCTGTGATACATAGCCTCAACCTTATGATAGGTATTAAGAGAATCCGTAAGTCTTCCGGCAGCCCGTAAACAATTGGCGATATTAAGAAATGTTGTGGCATGATGTACCGTATCATTAAGACCGATCTGTTCGATAACCTGCAATGCGGAAGCTGCATATTCCATAGCTTTCTCGTATTGACAGGTCTCTCTGCAAAAACCTACAAGTTCATTGAGAATGGAAACAAGACTGCCCCCATCCCCTTCTTCCTCAGCTTCTTTGCATTTACCCTCAAGATATGGGATAACTTTATCTATGTCGGCTCGACGCATCATATCGTCCAATTCATTAAATACCTGATTCAAATTCATAAACTTCTACCCTTTACTAATTATTCTAAGCCCTTCTGTTATAATTGATCAGACAGCCTTTAAGAATTATATCTCTCTCATCATCAGTAAGGTCACCAAGATTAAAAGTCAATTCCTTCATATCCTTATTAACAACATAAGCTTTAATATCATCATTCTTCTCTGCTACTGATTTCGCTATATCCGGAATAAATATATAATCACCTATCTCAAAATCATAATCCTCCGGCATGATAAACGGAAGCATTCCCCAGTTGATAAGATTAGAACGATATCTCTTCGTAGCATACTCCTTAGCTATATTAGCCCAGCCACCGAGTACTTTCTGACATGAAGCAGCCTGCTCTCTTGCAGATCCATCTCCCGGCTTTACTGCAAAAATAGTAGAACCGACACCGGTATTATCCTTACTTACATCAGGATATGTTTCCTTAATCTTATGCATGATCGTTTTCATCTGTGGATAAGCTTCACCCATACATCCACCTTCTTCTCTAACCTTCTCGACTGCCTGAATCTCTTTGGCTCTTCCTACATATTCAGGATCCTTACGTGATAATGTAAACTCTGCAAGTCCCAAAGGATTCGAGCGATAAGAAGATGTCTCACCCGAAGGTATAAGTTCGTCTGTTGTTGTAACCGGATCATGAATAACCGAAGCAACTTTAAGCACAAGATTATCTGTAAGTGCTACCATCGCCGGCCAATCCTTGATGTTCGGACCAAACTTGATCTCAACGGAAGGATCTGCTTTCCCGACACCATTATATACACGATTCTCATATATAGTCTTATCAAAGAAATACTTAGGGTTCGTATAATTAACATCCATATCTGTTGCTGCTGTAAGATATCCCTTGTTAGCGGCAGTTGCAGCAATTGATCTTGCATCCATAAGTGCAACCGAAGAAATCTGGCCGTTCTGAACCTTTGACCCTTCACGATTCGGGAAGTTTCTTGTTGAGTGACGAATAGAAAATGCATTATTGGCCGGTGTATCTCCTGCGCCAAAGCAAGGACCACAGAATGCTGTCTTAACAATTGCACCGGTTGCCATAAGATCAGCAAGTCGCCCATTCTTTGCAAGCTCCATATATATCGGAGTTGAAGCCGGATATACTGAAAGTGTGAATTCATCAGCTCCAATACTTGCACCCTTAAGAATATCCGCAGCGGCACATATATTCTCAAATCCACCGCCGGCACATCCTGCTATAATACCCTGATCAACATATAACCTTCCGTCCCTTACCTTGTCTTTTAAAGTAAAATCAACCTTACCGTCAAGACTTACCAAAGCACGTTTCTCGCAATCCTCAAGTATATCCATAAGGTTAGCATTAAGCTCCTCAATAGTATATGTATTACTTGGGTGGAACGGCATAGCGATCATTGGCTTAACCTTTGACAGATCAACATAAACAACTCCATCATAATAAGCAACATTACCCGGATTAAGCTCCTTGTACTTATCTCCTCTTCCATGAATCTCATAGAAGTCCTTAATCTTACCATCTGTTTTCCATATAGAAGAAAGACAGGTTGTCTCTGTAGTCATTACATCCACGCCTATACGATAATCAGCCGAAAGATTATCAACACCCGGTCCGACAAACTCCATAACCTTATTCTTAACATATCCATTACCGAATACTTCACCTATTATCGCAAGAGCCACATCCTGAGGTCCTACTCCGGGTTCCGGCTTACCATCAAGATATATCGCTACAACTCCAGGCATATTGACATCGTATGTTTGACAAAGCAGCTGTTTAACAAGCTCTCCTCCACCTTCTCCAACTGCCATTGTTCCAAGCGCTCCGTAACGCGTATGAGAATCAGATCCTAAGATCATACCACCACACTCGGCAAGCATTTCTCTTGCGAACTGATGAATTACTGCCTGATGAGGAGGAACATATACTCCACCGTATTTCTTAGCACAAGAAAGACCAAACATATGATCATCTTCATTAATAGTTCCACCAACAGCACACAATGAGTTGTGGCAGTTAGTAAGCACATATGGGATCGGGAACTCTGTAAGTCCCGAAGCACGTGCTGTCTGAATAATACCGACGAATGTAATATCATGTGATGTCAGCTTATCAAACTTAATCTGAAGCTTCTCCATGTTATCTGAAGTATTATGTGATTTCAAAATATTATAAGCTATGGTATTCTTAGCTGCTTCTTCCTTAGTCACAACACTTCCGGTTAAACTTTTTAATTCTTCTTCCTGATTGGCACCATCTGCGATCAGTTCTGTTCCACCTACCAGATAAGCACCGCCTTCATATAGTCTTATCACAATTCTTCCTGCTGTCATATCCAATCATTAGAAAATGACAACTTTTCCTTTCTAAATATTATTCATTCCATGACATAAATATAGCAATAATGCCACGCATTAAAACCCAACCATATTATAACTAATCAGATTTTTGTTGTAAAGCCTTATTCTATATACATTCCAATAAATAATTCATGTTGCAGATAATACCCCATACAATGTATCAATTAACTTCCGTAAGCATATCTTGCCTTCTTAAGACGCTTAATTGATAAAGTCTTTGGGATATTATGCCCCGAAAAGTCAGAAGTTCCCTTAAGAAAATACTTGTATCCTCCAAAGGAATCATCCCAGG
>OMSZ01000100.1 GCA_900313855.1 uncultured Eubacteriales bacterium | reverse complement strand
TTAAAAGAAGCTAATGTTAATCCTGATACTCGCGTTCGTGATCTCACAGACGACGAGGTTAAGAGAATCAGCGAAATAATCAATGAGACTCAGATGGTAGAAGGTGATCTTCGTAGAGAGATTGCGCTTAATATCAAGCGTCTTCAGGAGATTGGTTGTTATCGTGGAATCCGTCATAGAAAAGGTTTGCCGGTTCGTGGTCAGAAGACAAAGACAAATGCCAGAACTCGTAAGGGTCCGAAGAGAACAGTAGCAAACAAGAAGAAATAATCAGGAGGTTAAGTTATAATGGCTAAAGTTACAAAGAAAGTGACAAAGAAGCGTGTTAAGAAGAACGTAGAACACGGTCAGGCACATATTCAGTCATCTTTTAATAATACAATTGTTACATTAACCGACAATGAAGGTAATGCGCTTTCATGGGCAAGTGCCGGTGAGCTTGGATTTAAGGGTTCTAAGAAGTCAACTCCTTATGCAGCTCAGATGGCAGCAGAGACAGCAACAAAGGCAGCATTGATTCATGGTCTCAAGAAGGTAGACGTAATGGTTAAGGGTCCGGGTTCAGGTCGTGAGGCAGCAATCCGTGCGCTTCAGGCTGCAGGTCTTGAAGTATTAAGTATCCGTGACGTAACACCGGTTCCACACAATGGTTGTCGTCCACCAAAGCGTAGAAGAGTGTAATAGGAGGTATAGTAAGATGGCAGTAGATAGAACACCGGTTCTCAAAAGATGCAGATCTTTAGGAATGGAACCACAGGTTCTTGGAGTAGATAAGAAGTCTAACAGACAGTTGATCCGCTCTAATAGAAAAATGAGTGAGTATGGTTTACAGCTTCGCGAGAAGCAGAAAGCAAAATTCATATATGGCGTATTAGAGAAACCTTTCCGTAATCTCTACGCTACAGCAGAGAGAATGAAAGGTCTTACAGGTCCTAACCTTATGATCCTCTTAGAGTCAAGACTTGACAATGTAATTTTCCGTATGGGATTTGCAAGAACTCGTAGAGAGGCAAGACAGGTAGTTGGACATAAGCATGTTTTGGTTAATGGCAAATGCGTTAACATCCCTTCATACAGAATCAAAGCTGGGGATAAGATTGAAATTCGTGAGAAGAGCAAGTCTTTACAGAGATATAAAGATATCTTAGAGGTAACAGGCGGAAGATTAGTTCCGGCATGGTTAGATGTAGATCAGGAGAATCTTTCAGGTACAGTAACAGAGCTTCCACTTCGTGAGCAGATTGATGTTCCTGTTAACGAGACACTTATCGTCGAGTTATATTCTAAGTAAACCATAAACAAAAAGGGAGGTTCGTAACGTGTTTGAATTTGAAAAACCAAGAATTGAGATTAAAGAGATCTCAGAAGACAACAGATACGGTCAATTTGTAGTAGAACCTTTAGAGAGAGGATATGGTACAACGCTTGGTAACTCTTTAAGAAGAATTATGTTATCATCTTTACCAGGTTCCGCTGTAAGTTATATTAAGATCAAAGGCGTATTGCATGAGTTCAGCTCTATACCGGGAGTTAAAGAGGATGTTACCGAGATAGTTATGAACATCAAGGAATTAGCTATCAAGAATAACAGTAGTTCTAATGAGCCTAAGCAGGCATATATCGAGTATGTTGGCGAGGGTGTTGTAACAGCAGCTGATATTCATGTAGACAGTGATATTGAAATTTTGAATCCGGATCTTGTAATAGCTACACTTTCCGGATCAGATGCAAGACTTGATATGGAATTGACAATTACAAAGGGCAGAGGTTATGTCGGATCTGATAAGAATAAGAAGGAAGACACTTCTATTGATGTAATTGCGATTGATTCTATATACACACCTGTTGAGCGTGTTAACCTTACTGTAACAGATACACGTGTTGGTCAGACAACGGATTATGATAAGCTTACTTTAGATGTATATACAAACGGTACTCTTGCACCGGACGAGGCAGTAAGCCTTGCAGCTAAAGTGCTTTCAGAGCATTTGAATCTCTTTATAGACCTTTCAGAGAACGCTAAGTCAGCAGAGGTTATGGTCGAGAAGGAAGATAACGAGAAAGAGAAAGTTCTTGAGATGAACATTGACGAATTAGAGCTTTCAGTTCGTTCATTCAACTGCTTGAAGCGTGCAGGAATCAACACTGTAGAAGAGTTGACAAGCAAGACAACAGAGGATATGATGAAGGTTCGTAACCTGGGTAGAAAGTCACTTGATGAAGTGCTTAACAAGTTGAAAGAGCTTGGTTTATCCCTTAACAACGGAGACGATTAATAATTAATAACCACTTAAGCCGAATAATAGTAAGCAAAGTGTAGGAGGTTTTACATTATGGCAATGTATAGAAAGCTTGGAAAGAAACAGGCACAGAGAAAAGCGTTATTACGTAATCAGGTAACACAGTTATTATACAAAGGTAAGATTACAACAACTGAGGCAAGAGCTAAGGAAGTTCGTAAGATTGCTGAGAGTCTTATCACTCTTGCAGCTAAGGAAAAGGATAACTATGATGAGGTTACCGTAACAGCCAAGGTTGCTAAGAAGGACAAAGACGGTAAGAGAATCAAAGAGGTAGTAGATGGTAAGAAGGTTACCGTATATGATGAAGTTGAGAAGACAGTTAAGAAGGATAAGCCTTCTAAGCTTCATGCAAGAAGACAGATGCTCAAGGTTCTCTATCCTGTGATCGAGGTTCCTACTGAGGCAGCAGGCAAGAAGAGAGGAACTAAGAAGATCGATCTTACAGAGAAGTTGTTCGATGAGTATGGTCCTAAGTATGCAGGACGTAATGGTGGTTATACAAGAATCATCAAGATCGGACCTCGTAAGGGCGATGCTGCAATGGAAGTAATTCTTGAGTTAGTATAATCTATCTTATCGTAATATTGTTATTGCATGTTTATTGCCTGCCTAAGAAGGCGGGTCATGAATATTAGGCGGAGGCTGGTAAGGTCTCCGCCTTTTGGGTTGCTATTATGAGTTTTATTGATATTAAGAATCTTGTATTTGAATATTTCAGGCGCGACGAAGAGGGCAATGTTGAAGAGATGGTTGAAGCCCTTTCTGATATTTCCATGGAAATAGAGCGGGGAGATTTCATAGCTGTTATAGGAGAAAACGGCTCGGGTAAATCAACTCTCGCCAAACAGATCAACGCATTGCTTACTCCAAGTGAGGGAGAGGTTATTGTTGACGGCATGGATACAGGAGAGGAAGAATTAAGACTGTCAATAAGAAAGACAGCCGGAATGGTATTTCAGAATCCTGATAATCAGATCATTGGTGGAATAGTTGAAGAGGATGTTGCATTCGGACCTGAGAATCTCGGCTTTTCCAAGGAAAAGATATGGAATCAGGTTGATAGCGCATTAAATGATACGAAAATGAACGAGTATAGGACATTTTCACCCAATAAGCTTTCCGGCGGGCAGAAGCAGAGAGTCGCTATTGCAGGAGTTTTGGCGATGGAGCCGCAATGTATCATATTCGATGAAGCAACGGCGATGTTAGATCCCGCAGGCAGAAAGCAGATGCTTAATATAGCGATAAAGCTTAATAAGGAAAAGAATATTACGATCATTTGGATAACTCATCACATGGATGAGGTGGTGTCCGCTGATAAGGTTTTTGTGATGAAACAGGGTAAGATAAGACTTTCAGGGACACCGAATGAGATTTTTGAAAATGAACAGATATTAACCGAATGCGGACTGTTATTACCACAGTTTTATCAATACTTAAGATTTTTGAATGGTCAGGGAATAATAAATGACAGTGAAATGAAAGCCGTGCTTTTTGATAATGAAGCATCAAACTTAAGTGGTAATGCTTCGGCGCAGATTGACCAAGATGGCGCTAATGATAATAAAGGTTATTTGATAAGATGTGAGGATAAGCTGTTAAAGCTTTTGTCAGAAAAGTATTCTGCTGATAAAAGAGGACAGAATGTTACGGCGGGTGTATCCTCAGATAATGAGAGCGATAGTATCTACAATGATAGAGTAGGAAATAATCTACATGATAATGAAGACAACGATAATCCGGCTGAGGGAATTCTATTAAATGATGTAACTTATGTATATAATAAAGGCTTTGCCGATGAGAAGACTGCTTTGAAAAATGTGTCCCTGCATATTGGAAAAGGAGAATTTATTGCAGTTATCGGTGCTGCAGGCTCAGGAAAGTCTACATTATTACAGCATTTTAATGGGTTGCTTAAGCCTGATAGCGGTAATATATATTATAACGGCAGGGATATTTTTGATAAAGATTATCCGATCAAAGAATTGCGGCAGAAGGTTGGAGTGGTTTTCCAGAATCCCGAATACCAGCTTTTTGCCGAGACTGTTGAAAAGGATGTGAGTTTTGGACCGCTTAACATGAATATTCCTAAGGTTGAAGCTCTTAAGAGGTCCTATAAAGCAATAGAGGCAGTCGGTCTTCCGGATACCATATATGATGCGTCACCACTTAATATGTCGGGCGGTCAGAAAAGACGGGTGGCTCTTGCAGGGGTACTGGCCATGGAGCCGGAATTCCTGATACTTGACGAGCCGACAGCGGGTTTGGATCCTGTTACCGGCAGAAAAATACTTGAAATGTTGAAAAAACTGCAGGAGGACTATGGCATAACCGTTGTCATGGTGTCTCACTCCATGGAGGAGGTTGCGGATTTTGCCGATAAGATTCTTGTTATTAATGATGGCGAGGTTGTAAGCTTTGATAAAACGTGGAAGGTGTTTGATGATGAGAATCTTACTTATAAGCTTGAACTAAACGTACCTCTGGGTATAAGGTTGCTACATGCTTTGAAAGGTGTAGGAAGCGAGGTTGACATAAAAAAGCATAATCAGTTGGATATATACGAGGAATTATGTGGGTTGATACAGAGTTGATCGGAAGAATTGAGGCTTGCATGAATTTGATCAAGATATGAATGGTTGATAGTAGGTTGACATAAGATCAACATGAGATCAACATAAGATTGAACACGCATAGGTGACAGATATGAGAGATATGACAATAGGACAATTTTATAGTACGGATTCAGTGATTCACAGATTAGATCCAAGAGTGAAGATAATGATCACTTTGCTGTATGTTATCAGTCTGTTTTTTATAAGGAGTATCTATATATACGGATTTGCGATACTGATCCTTGCGGTTTACATAAAATTATCGAATGTGCCGGTTCGATATATTTTGAAGGGAAGTAAGGGGCTGGCAACATTTATTCTGATAATGGTAATAATACAATTGCTTACCGTTAAGGGTACGACCAATATCGTTGAACTGGGATTTTTCAAGATAAGCACGACGGGAGTATATTCGGCAATATATCTGTTCCTTAAGCTTGTGCTGATGATAATCGGTTCATCTATTATGACATATACAACGACGCCGACGGCGCTTTCTGATGGACTAGAGAAGTTGATGTCATGGATGAATAAGTTTCGTATTCCGGTACACGAGATGATGATGATAACGACGATCGCATTAAGATTTATTCCTGTTTTAGTTGAAGAGCTTGACAGGATTATCAAGGTGCAGACGGCAAGGGGAATAGATTTCAAAGAGGGCAGCTTTTTTAGAAGGATCAGGAAATATATTCCTATAATAATACCGTTGTTTGTGTCCGCATTAAGGCGAAGCAACGAGCTTGCGCTTGCCATGGATGCAAGATGCTATCATGGTGGTGAGGGCAGGACTAAGATGAAACCGTTAGAATATGAGAGACGCGATTATATCGCATATATTCTTCTGGTGTCTTATCTGTTGGTTATAATCATACTTAAACGGATACTTCATTTGGGGATTTTGCAGGCGGTATGATCATTATAGTTCTTAGATGGTGATGGCACCAATTAGTGAAACGTAAGGTGGATAATATGAAGAGAATTAAGCTTACCGTAGCTTATGACGGGACTAACTACTGCGGATGGCAGATACAGAAAAACGGAATAACGGTTGAAGAGGTGTTGAATAAGACGTTAAGCAGGTTCTTCAATGAGGATATTACAGTTATAGGAGCAAGCCGCACAGATTCAGGCGTTCATGCGCTTTCCAATGTTGCTGTATTTGACGCTGAGGTTACAATGCCTCCGGATAAGATTGCCTATGCGATCAATAATCTGCTTCCCGATGATATAAGGATCCAAAAGTCGGAGGAGGTTCCGTTGGATTTTCATCCGCGATACTGTGATACAAGAAAGACCTATGAATATAAGATTTATAATGCGCAATTTCCGGATCCGCTTATGAGATTATATTCTCATTTTGTATATTTTCATCTTGATGAGGAGAAAATGCAGCAGGCGGCGTATTACCTTGTCGGCGAGCATGACTTTAAAAGCTTCTGTACACCGAAGGATGATGTGGAGAATACTGTAAGAACCATTTACTTTATTAAGGTTGTAAGAGAAGGAAATCTTGTAAGAGTATTAATTAATGGTAACGGCTTCCTCTATAATATGGTACGTATTATAGTCGGTTCGCTGTTAAAGGTTGGAATGGGTATGATACCGCCTGAGGAGATTAAGAATATATTAGAGGCTAAGGACAGAACAAAGGCAGGGCATAAGGCGCCGGCATGCGGTCTGACCTTGGTGGATATAGAATATCTGTAGCTTTTGCCTGACAGTTACAATATAAATTATGGTCAGCGTTTTATAATGCAGGCGCGTTGAAGCAAAGATCATAACTTATATTGAATATGAAAATAACTGTAATAGCAAAAAAGTACGGAAAAACAAGAAAAACACGTTGACATACGGGATCATTTATAATATAATACATATCTGTGACGATAGGGAAAGACTGCCCTGATGCCTTTAGCCCAGGTATTTTGGCGGTTATGAGTCATCATTGATCTGTCGCTTTCCAACATCATATATATGGATAATATGATGAGGCAGAGAAGATGATAATAGATATTGTCAATAATACGACGGCGGAGAATTGTTTCGGACATTGCAAGGAACCGCGGCA
>OMSZ01000363.1 GCA_900313855.1 uncultured Eubacteriales bacterium | reverse complement strand
TTGTGTGTTGGGCAGATGGAAGCCGCAACGGATAAAGAGATCGCGGATAAGCTTAACAATTATATTGTTAATATGGCATCTTCAGGTAATGGTGATATAGATGCTGTCGGCGCTATTGTTGAACTTAAGAATAAGAAAAAACAGTTTATTGATAAAGAATATGAGGCAAAGCTTTCAGAGCTTACATCAAAGCTTCAGTTAGACAGGGATTTTGATGGTGAGCTGGCTTTAGTCAGGGAAGAATACAGAAAGGTTGATGAAGAGCTTAATAATCCGGGTAAGGATAAGCTTGAGTTTACGCCTATCAAGAATGCTGCCGTAGAGGAGGAAGAAGAACGTCAGCGCAAGCTAAAGGAAGAGGAAGAGAGAAGAATGGAGGAGGAGAATCCTCTGACCAAAAGGGAAAGAGATATCAGGATGCTCCGCAATATGGGAAAGAAGAGTATTCTTGATAATGCTTTCGTTATATTACTTTTAGCGCTTGTGCTTATGGCTGCATTTGTAGGAATAGCGTACGTAGTACCGACTAATGTTGCACAGATAAAGATGGGTATTATTATATTTGGTATAGCATTATCGCTACTTACTACCATTAGGGTATTTATTAGAAGATCAGAGCTTTATAAGCTGTTAGAAGAGATTGAGATCGAACAGAATTTTGAAGAGGCTAAGAGTGATACTTCAACGATGGAGATTTCCAAACGTACTGAGCTTGTCAACAAATTATCAGAGCTTAAGGTTAAGCAGGAGGAGCTTGTCAAAGAACGCGGCAATCAGGAACAGTACATGAAGGAGATCAATGAATTAAAGGCTAAGAATGCATCTAATCTCACTGAGATCGAAGCTATTGATCTTGCTATAAAGACTATCCAGGAGCTTTCTGAGGAGATATATGATTCCTTTGGCGGAGTGCTGAACAAACAGGTTTCTGAGATCATTTCACATATCACTAATGGTAAGTATTCAGAGGTTCGCATAGATGATCAGCTTAGAGTAATGGTTAAGAGCGGTAATTCATTTATCAGTATGGATTATCTAAGTACCAGTACGATAGAACAGATATATCTTGCGCTTAGATTATCAATTGCTAATGTTATTATATCGGAAGAGCTTCCGATAATAATAGATGATATTTTTGTTACATATGATGAACATAGATTGTATGATACATTAAGCTGTATAGGCGAATACTTGAATCGCCAGATCATAATATTCACAACCAATCTTAAGATCCAGGATATTTTTAACAGGTTAAATGTTCCTAATTATTCAATTGCATTGTAATGGAAATGAGGTAAATTATGGCTGATTACAGAAGGACAACTTCGGGGGCGGGGAGTTCTGCGGGGAAGACTTCCCAATCAACACCAATGAAAAGTGAACAGTCTAAAGCAGGGAATCAGGGAGATAAGGAAAAGAAAAAAAAGACGCCTGAAGAATTGGAAAAAGTCAGAAAAAGACAGGCAAGACGTGATAGGCGTAAGAAGAGAAAAAGAGTACGAAGGATCATTTTGAGTTATCTTTTAGTGATCTTTCTTCTTGTTGTGGTCATAGGCGGATACTATGTGTATGAGAGGTTTGGCAAGTATCTCTTCAAATACAGGGATGCTGCTATAGAATTAGTAGCGGATTCAAGCCCGGATACCTTCCGTCAGGATGAGACTTCTATCGTATATGACTGTAATGGCAAGAAGCTTCGTGAGGTTACGGGAGAAAAGGAAGTTTATTATAAGACCTATGATGAGATACCGGCGTATTTTGTGGAGGCTATGGTATCCGTTGAGGATAGAAGATTTTACGAGCATAACGGTGTGGATTATGAGGGTATAGCCAGAGCGGCATATATTCTTTTTAAGAACAGCGGTGAGATAACACAGGGTGCAAGTACTATAACACAGCAGCTTGCGCGTGGAATATTCCTGACCAAAGAGGTTAAGGAAGAAAATGAAGAAACGAAATTAAAATACGAAAGAAAGATAAAGGAAATATTTGTTGCATGGGAGATGGAGAAGAAATATACCAAGCAGCAGATACTTGAGTATTATCTGAATAATATCTTTTTTGCAAATGGTTATTATGGTATCGGTGCGGCTGCAAAGGGGTATTTTAACAAAGATTTAGATGAAGTATCTATTTCGGAAGCAGCGTTTTTGTGTGCCATACCCAATAGTCCGAGTTATTATGATCCAAGGGCTAATTTTGATCATACAATAGAGCGTCGTAATAAGATATTAAAGGATATGCATGAACTTGGTTATATCAATGATATTGAACTTGAGATGGCCTTAGAAGAGAATATAGAATTAGCTCCTGAGAAGAAGGTTAGTCATGATTATATAGAGACGTTCTCTAATTTCTGTGCAACGGAAGCGCTGATGGAGGCTAACGGTTTTAAATTCCAATATAAGTTCAGTACCATTGACGAGCAGCATGAGTATAATAAGAGATACAGAGAGGCATATGATGAGTATTATGCAAGTCTGTACACAGGCGGTTATCGTATATATACATCGATAGATCCCAAAAAACAGAACATGCTGCAGAATACGATCAATGAAGTTCTTTCAGTGGATGAGGAAAAGGATCCCGAGACCGGTATATATCAGCTTCAGGGAGCATCAACCTGTATCGATAATTCTACGGGAAGAGTAGTTGCGATAGTAGGTGGAAGAACGCAGAGAGAGATAGAGGGCTACAGTCTTAACCGTGCTTACCAGAGTGCCAGACAGCCGGGTAGTACGATCAAACCGCTTATTGTTTATACGCCTCAGTTAGAGAGGGGTTATACTCCGTCTACGATTGTTGATGACAATGAATTTGAAGAGGATCAGATGCCGGAGAATTCGGGTAAATCATATTCGGGTATGATATCTCTTGCACAGGCGGTTGCCGCATCTAAGAACGTGGTTGCTTTTAGACTGTTTGGTCAGCTGACTCCTCAGGTTGGAGCAGATTATCTGCTTAATATGAATTTCAATTATCTGACCATTGAAGACAGGCAGAATATGGCTGCGTGTCTTGGAGGACTTACATACGGAGCGACAACAGTTGAGATGGCTTCGGGTTATTCGACAATAGAGAATGACGGAGAGTTCAGAAAACCGACCTGTATCAGAGAGATTACGGATTCTCAGGGTAATGATATTGTTGAAGATAAGATCAAGTCAAGACAGGTATATGAGTTAAATGCATGCCGAATGATGACTTCGATGCTGCAGGGAGTATTTTCAGGTGGAACGGCAAGCGGACTGGGGATTCCGGGGATGTCCTGCGCGGGTAAGACCGGAACAACAGATAATAATACAGACGGCTGGTTCTGCGCGTTCACACCATATTATACAACCAGCGTGTGGGTTGGATATGATACACCGCAGGCTACCAGAGGTTTGTGGGGCTCTACTTATCCGGGACGTATATGGCATGATTTTATGACTGAGATCAATGAAGGACTAGACGATATCGGCTTCCCTGA
>OMSZ01000013.1 GCA_900313855.1 uncultured Eubacteriales bacterium | reverse complement strand
TGTTTGCAAATACTTCTCCATCATCCGATCAACCATCTGATGTGCTTCCTCATTTACAAGCTTAAGTACCTGGACTAATCTGCCAGTCCTTTCAAGTGACCTATACCTCTCATTGTAATTATCCTTGAGATAGTCCATCGCCATCAATCCATACTTTCCAAGCTCTGCAAGATTCTCTGTTTCAAAGCTGATGTTTGGATATAATATACCATCTTCCGCCATTGTATATGATAATTCTATCATTGTTCCAATATCATCATTAGTAATATTAGTGCTGTTTTGCTTTTTCATCATGACTCACTCCTTAGGTATTCAGATTTTCTTGTCATAATTGCTCTTTCAATAGATTTTAATTGGTGTAAATGTGGTGTCAAAAACCATCCACACATTCAATTTTCACCAGCAAAATCAAGCACTCCAGCATAAATCCCTACATTACAGTTTTGAAAGAATTGGGTGGCGTTTTAATTTTCAAGTTCAGCCTCTCCACAAATATATTATAAACTCCGAACCTTTACCCTTTTTAGACTTAACCTTGATATAACCGTTCTCTCGTTTTAATATCTCTCTTGCAAGATAGAGTCCGAGACCTACGCCCTCGGTGTCTGAATTCTCATCACTTCTGTAGAACCTGTCAAATATCTTAGCGATTTCTCCCTCTTCAATACCCTTGCCTTCATCACGAACAGATATTGCAACATACATCTCGTAAGGTATTACTGAAACCGTAATCGTACTATTATCAGGAGAATATTTGACTGCATTATCTATTATGTTAGATAATGCTTCACGTGTCCATTTGGTATCAAACAAAGCATTGTATGATTCATTTTTTTTATCTGAATTATCTTTTGTTTTTCCCTTATCCTCAACAATATCGGCAGCATTATCTGATGTATCATACTGCTTGCCCTTACCGTCTGATAACAGTGTAATACCCTTTTTATTCGCCACAAATCGCATAGAATCAGTCACATCTTTAACAAATGAATAAACATCAGCATTTACCGGCTTAACCTCAATTATATTGCTCTCAAGCCTCGACAT
The DNA here is from genome assembly GCA_900313855.1 of uncultured Eubacteriales bacterium. Taxonomy (GTDB): domain Bacteria; phylum Bacillota; class Clostridia; order Lachnospirales; family Lachnospiraceae; genus CAG-590. The sequence continues at coordinate 2,491 of OMSZ01000013.1, read as the reverse complement.
CTTCGTAAGCGACATAATGAGAAAGTCAAGTTTCTCTGTCTGTGCGATTATCTGCGAAAGCAGTTTTCTTTCCTCAGCAGTTGCACCGGGCATATTGTTAATTTTCTCAGATAATAACTCAGAATATAGCTTAAGATTAGACATCGGCGTCTTGGTCTGATGAGAAATGTCCGCAATAAGGCTTTCAAGGTTACTCTTAGTCTCATCAAGCTGATTCTTTGCAAGCTGTGATGAATACAGATACTTCTTCCATTTGCTTTCTAGTCTTGACAACTTACTCTCATCATAATCGTTTTCGCAAAATGTGCCATCCATTGCACTGTCTAACATCTCTTCAATTCGTTCTATCGTTCGATTTTCAAACATCTTCACATTTACCTGTCATACTTCCACACATACCCCTGTCCGTAAACAGTGTGTATTGGCATATCCGTTCCCTTTACCGTAAGTTTTCCTCTCAATCTGTTGATTGTTACCGACAAAGCGTTCTCATCCACATACTCTGCTCCGTCAGTCCAGATACTATCTACAAGATAATCTCTTGTGAGTGTTCTTCCGACATTATCCGTAAGCAGTTTAAGTAGTTTCTGCTCCGTCTTACTAAGCTCAACCGTTTTGCCATTCGCAAAAAACTCCATCCTTCCATAGTCAAATACATAAATATCATCGCGATACACATTATCCTTTGAAACAGCCGCTTTCTTCAACACCTTATCAATTCTTGCCCTAAGTACCATAAGGCTGAATGGCTTTGTAATGTAATCATCTGCACCAAGGGTAAGCCCCATAACCTCATCAGTTTCAAGATCATTTGCGGTAAGAATAATAACCGGAACATCAGAATATTTTCGCAACTCCCTAAGAAAATCGAATCCATTTCCATCCGGAAGATTGACATCAAGAATTATAAGGTCAACCGCCTCATCACTCTTATATTCTGCAAGCTTATGATACTGTCTGAATGAATAATCATCATTGGCAAGTGCAAGCACTATTCCATCATTTAATGCCTTATCATCCTCTATTATTGTAATGTTCTTCATATTTTCATGTATCCTTTATTTTTTTAATCTACAAAAACTGTGCCACATAAACCAGAAAGCACTACATATCCTTTTCCTTTTGATAATCCTTTGCTCTTGCCCCCTCTTAACAACTCCATAAATGAATTTCTTATTTTCTTTCGCTAGTTGTGATGGTATTGAACTCAACACCATTATTACTTTAGGTAAGTCGCCTGCCGGATAGTATACAAATTAACTCCTAACAGTCTTCCTGCGGCAATGACATGATATTCAGGAGCATCTTCACAAAAATACTAACGAAATTCATACCTTCAATCCTCTAAGATAATCCTTCTGTTCCGGTGTTATCCTCCTGCTCTCAATAGCTTTCTGGATTGCCTTGTTATGCGTCCATTTATCGAGCTTCTTTTTCTCTATAAATGCTACCGTTTCTTTATACTGCTTTGCAAGCGCCGTTGCAAAATACCAGGCGATCATCATGTTAATGTAATATTCTTCCGAACGGACAGACGCCACCTTTGTAAGATATTTCTTATCAAAATCCTCATCAAGAAAATGGCTCATCAGCATCTTTATCGCAAACCTTACCGTATAAGTCTTGTCCGAGTTAATCCACTCATCGACTTTTTGCAATAATTCACCCTTATGCTTCTTGAAAGACTTCGGTGTCATCTGGTCACAGGTTGCCCAGTTATCTACATACGGCAGAAACTTATCCACCTCATAAATACACCTGTCATAATCCTTCATCTCTGATATTATAAATGCATGCAACTGATTCTCATCAAAAGAAGAATGCGGCAGTTCTCCTAAGAAAACCGCCACGTCCTCTCTCTTTGAAAGCTTCTTTGCAAGAGTTTTAAGTTCAGGTGTCCTTACCCCTATGAAATAATCCTTTGAAACATTAGGAATAAGACCGCTCTGAAAATCACGGTACTCTATATCCCGCAAGCTATATAATTCTTCCCTGATATCATCTGTAATCATATTCTTTCCTTCTCTAATTTCCCAATCAACCCACTATCGCATCAAGCGACCTTGCCAACTGATCAGCACATGAAGTTCCTTTTCCATTACAATCATTTCCCCGCAGAATATCAGCAGCCTTCTTAGCATCAGCACCCTCTAACAATCTGCCTATCGCCTTAAGATTTCCATTGCAGCCCCCTGTAAACTTCAAGCTGTGAATCTTCCCCTCCTCATCAATATCATAATCAATCTGCATTGAGCAGACTCCCTTCGGTTGATATGTGTAATGCTTCATTTCTTTTTCCTCCTTACTAAACAGTAAAATATATTCCCGCCAGACCCATAACTATTATCAGGATCGGGTAATACATTACACTGTCAATCTTGTCCAACACACTAACAATTGCTTCCAGTCAAGACTCGCTCGCGAGTCTTGCGCGCCGGATTCGGGTCTGCTTTAGCAGACTCACTTCCTATTCGAATCCGTGCGCATCCCG
>OMSZ01000171.1 GCA_900313855.1 uncultured Eubacteriales bacterium | reverse complement strand
GGACTTGAAAAAATAGTCTGGAATATTAACGGAGCTGAGACTACTGAAGAGATACATGATACAACTAAAAAGTCTCTTGGCAGTTATACTCATGTAATTGAGGGCGCAAACAGTGAGGTTTGTACTGTTTATGCAACCGTTTATGATAATGCAGGAAACTCGAAGGAGACCAATAAGGTTGTATTCAGGTTAGATGATGTTCCTCCTGTATTAAATGTTGATTATAACGATCAGGAATGGACAAAAGATACGACTATTTCATTTACTACTTCTGATGATTTAAGTGGTGTGAACTATGCTAAGGTTACGGATGCTGATGGTAATACTATTGACTGTAATCTTGGTAAACCTAATAGTTCGGGAGAATATACTGCAAGCTTTGAAGCAGACAAGAAAGGTACATATTCTGTCATGGTTGCTGATAAAGCCGGTAATATTTCTAATTGGACCAATACAGTTACTAAGATCTCAACAGAGGCACCGCCTTGTCCTACTATTACAATAGATCCGGCTGAGCCTAACGGAGAAAACGGATGGTATAATGCTGCAGGTAAAGCTCCGGTTGCTACAATTACCAATCCGGGTAAATCAGCAGATGATACTCCGGTAATTACCCAGTATCGTTTGTGGAAGGAAGGCGAGACCGGATATAATGATACACCGATTGATAAAGCATCTGTGGATGTACCTATCAATGATGAAGGTGTGTTCAACTTAAAGGCATGGACTAAGAGCGTTTCAGGTGTTGAATGTGCTAATTATGATAAGCATGTCGAGGTATTAAAGGTTGACAGAACAGCACCGGACATTTCAATCAGTACCGAAAAGGGCAACGGTTCATCAGTGATCGTTCACTTTACCGTATCTGATGCAGTGAGTGGAGTTAATGATGATAGTATCGTTGTTATGCATGGCGATAAGAATGTTGATATTACCAAAGAAGCTACCTCTACAGGTATCGTTGGTACATTTGAGATAACTGAGAAGGGTAATTACACTATAACCGCAATTGACAATGCAGGAAATGAATCGGATCAGGCAGCATTTACTCCGATGACATTGAAGGTTAAGGCTGTTACCAATATAACTGATACCGGTGCTACGTTAGGTGCTAATGTCATTAAGGGAACTTTTGATATCAAGTCAGCTGCAATAGCATATAGAAAGGCTTCGGATAACGATTATACAGAAGCTGAGACTGCATATAATGTTGATAAGGATACAGGTAACGCCGCAGCATCAACAGTTCTTACTGATCTTACGCCGAATACACCATATGTATTCAAGGTGACAGCTGTATCTGATGCTAATGAGGTTTTGGAATATGAAGGCTACTTCAAGACATTAGCTACTGATCAGTCAGGAATTGATGTGACCGGAACCGCAAAATATGCAGATGATTCTAAAGGTAATATTACCATTGGATTGTTTGAGGGTAATGTATGTATGATGGCTGAAGAGATTACAGCCGGAAGCGAATTTACATTCTACTGTGTTCCTGATGGTAATTACAGCATTACCGCAACTGACGGTACATATTCAAAGACAACGAGACTTCTGATTGAAGATGGTATGGTCATATATCCTACACAATACATTGAATTAGTACTTTCAGGACAGAATACTTCGGTAGTTATTACAACCGATAACACGCCTAATATTACAGCTGATGATATGGATTCGATATTCCTTAATGATAAGGTTAACTTTACAAAGAAGGATAGTGATCTTATAGATAACGGAGGAACTGTTGAATTCAAGCTGTATGCAACATTAATGACAGTTTCAAGCGTATCTGCTGATGAGATTTCAGCAATGTATGCTGTAACTAATAAGAATAAAGTGGTTGGTGCATATCTTGATCTGTCACTTTATAAGATAGTAACTGATGCTAATGGTGACGTAGAAAGAAGCCGTGTTACAAATCTTGCTAATCCGGCACATATATCAGTTACCATACCATTAGGAGATCTTGCCGGAAAGCCTGATCTTGAGGTTGTAAGAATTCATAATGATGGAGAGAATTTCCTCGGAGCTTCTTTGCCGGATAATGATTCTAATCCAAGTACATATACTGTTGTTACGGATCAGTTCTCGACATATGCAATACTTTATAGTATTGCCGGAGCATCAACCGAAGCTCCTACAACAGCAGCAACTGAGCAGCCAACAACTTCGAGTGTTGTTGTTCAGCCTACAACAAGTCAGGTTATTCAGCCTACAACAAGTCAGGTTGTTCCTACTACACAGTATTCTTATGAGGATCCTGAGGATGAGGATGATGAGGATGTAAAGGAGATTAAGGATAAGACAAAGAAACCGAAATCTTCAAGCGCTACTTCAGTCGGAACACTTACAAGCTCAGGTTCTGCCAAGACAGGAGATGAGACACCGATAGTATTGATGTTTGCATTAATGATGATCTCATGTGGTGCAGTTGTAGTATTAAGAAAAAAATACAAAGATGTTGAGTGATCGTTTCTAATAGTATAATTATAATTAGTATGATTATGGTATGAAATTAAATATCATTTAAAATATCAATTTTATAATTGTTTGGAATTAATTTCCTTAATAAAAACAGATTCCCTGCAAATACTATTTTCAAGACACAAGGATGTCTTAAATACAAATAGATTTGGAGGGAACTGTTATGTATAACAACAATTCTAGTAAGAAGTCAGATGCTATGAACAGATTTAAAATGGAGTGTGCTTCAGAAGTAGGTGTTTCTTTAAAGGACGGTTACAATGGAGATCTTACCTCTCGTGAGACAGGTTCTGTTGGTGGTCAGATGACAAAGAAGCTTGTAGAGGCTCAGATGAACCAGATGGCAGGTAAGTAAAACATTATTTGTTAATATATAGGCTTAAACGAGTCTTGAAATGATGGGTTTTGTTTTACAAATACAGGTTTTAACAGCCTAAATGTTAGAAGGTCATGATCAGTTTTTGGATTAATGCTGATTATGACCTTTTATGTTTATTTTACTCTTTACATATAGGGTATCTGCGTGCTATAATGTACTGAATTGTGCAGACAGGTTAAGTCTGTTTTACAAGGATATATTTTAAGGAGGAATTGTTAAAGATGAATTTAACAGTGGAAAATTTAGAAAAGAACATGGCTAAGCTTACCATTACGGTACCTGCTGCAGATTTTATTGAAGGAATGAAATTATCTTATAATAAGAAAAAGAGCAAATTCTCTGTACCGGGCTTCCGTAAAGGAAAGGTTCCTCAGAACTATCTTGAGAAGGCTTACGGTCCGGAGTTATTTTATGAGGATGCAGCTAATACTTGTATAGATAAGACATATGCAGATGCTATGGATGAGAGCGGTTTGGATATTGTTTCACGTCCGGAGATTGATGTAACCCAGATGGAAAAGGGTAAAGATTTCATATATACTGCATTGGTTGCAGTTAAGCCTGAGGTTACTCTTGGAGATTATAAGGGAGTAGAGATTGATAAGGTTGATGTAGAAGTTACTGACGAGGATGTTGAGGCTGCATTACTTAATGAGCAGAAGCAGAATGCAAGAAATATTCCTGTAGAGGACAGACCTGCAAAGATGGACGATGAAGTAACTATTGATTTTGAAGGTTTTGTTGACGGTAAAGCTTTTGAAGGCGGTAAGGGTGAGAACTATCAGTTAAAGCTTGGTTCGCATTCATTTATTGATACCTTTGAGGATCAGATCGTTGGTAAGAATATCGGTGATGAATTTGATGTAAATGTTACCTTCCCTGAGGATTACCAGGCCGAGGATCTTGCAGGTAAGCCTGCATTATTCAAGTGTAAATTGAATGGTATCAAGGAGACACAGCTTCCGGAGTTAGATGATGATTTTGC
>OMSZ01000217.1 GCA_900313855.1 uncultured Eubacteriales bacterium | reverse complement strand
TTTCGGGGCATGGTTCATGGTTTCTCTTCAACTCCATTATATCACAAACCGTGAGGAGATTTTTGATTTTATTAACAAAAAAATGCCATATTTATGCGGCTTGTGGCGTTTCGCAAACGCCTAGGGGTTATAATAAATAAAAAGGAGGACGTCATTGTGAAGCAGACATATGCAAAAAGTGACAGGGGTGATTTAAAGGAGGCATTAAGAGGAATATCCAATCCGGATGCTCTTATTATGATCTCTAATGGTGCTCAATTTGAGCAGCACGTAGCGGAACTTGCAAGTATGTGCCCTAATGTACCATTTATTGCGGGAACAGGGCATTTCTATGGCAAGACAGTCAAGGAAGGAGGGGTTGGACTGATCGCTCTTTCAGGTGTTAAGGCAGTAGCGGGGGTAATGCGCTATGCTTCAACGATGCCGATACATGATGTATCTGAATTACAGAAAAATGTATCAGCGGTATCTGCAAACAGCAAGGATACTATATGTATTGATATATGTACAGGTAATGATGCCTGTGTACTTACATCAATGGACAGTGTTCTTGGTAAAAGCAATATATCATTGATAGGTGGAACTTCCATGGATCCTTTTGTGGCTGCTAATGGGGAAGTATATAGTGATTCGGCCGCATATATTCTTATCAAGAATACAGGTGGAAGAATCAAGGCGTATAAGGAGAATCTATACAGACCCCTTGATGATACGAGATTTGTGGCTAGTAAAACTGACAGGGCAAGGTATTATATCGGTGAACTTAATGGAAGACCTGCGAAAGACGTATATAAGGAGCATCTTAATATCAAGGAAAGTGATATTGAGACTCAGACTTTCAAGAATCCGTTTGGAAAAATAACCGGAAAGGATATATGTATCATATCTCTAAAGGAGGTATCCGGTGGAGGATTATGTTGTTACCGGCAGGTAAATGACTCTGATGTTCTTACTCTGTTGGACATGGGTGATTTTAGAGAGATAACCAATGAAACATTAAACAGAATTCGCTCTGATTTTAACAGGGTTTCAGGTATTATTTCTGTTAATTGTGTATTCAGATATATAGTATTTAATAATAATAATTACACAAGTGATTATCTGAATGCGATGTCACAAATCGGCTGCAGTTGTGGATTTTTTGCAAACGGCGAGCACTATAACGGTCAGTTTGTCAATCAGTCTATGTCATGCGTAGTGTTTGAATAAGGGGGTGTGAAAGATGGGTTTATTTAACAGAAACAGAAATGATGTTACATCAATGGCGGCACTTAATGTTGCCGAACAGCCTAAAGACTATACACCTATCAAGCATATAGCCAAGAGCGTATCGGATTATCAGCGGGAGTTGGTAGAGAAAGAGGTTGCCTCTCTCAAAGAATTGCAGTTTATCCAGGAGTCATTTGATATGGTTCTCAAAGAGGATAAAGAGCTGAAAGATGAAATGGAGAGATTTGGTGAAGTGTTTAGCGGTTTAAATGAATCATCCATGAAATATGAAGATGTGAAGGTGGATATATCACAATCAGTTAACGAAGCCAGATTAAGGATGGAAGAATTGGAGAGAAGCTCTATTGAGTTGAAGAATCAATTTGATGAGATTGAGAATTTCTTTACGACCTTACAGGATTCTATAAAGAGTATTTCTCAGAATATGATGGCAATTACAGCCATTGCCAATCAGACTAATATGCTGGCGTTAAATGCTTCGATAGAGGCGGCAAGAGCCGGAGAACAGGGCCTTGGATTTGCTGTTGTTGCAGAACAGGTTAAAGATCTGGCGGGAGAGATCAAGCAACTTGTTGGCAACGTTGAAGACAACATTAAGAATGTGGATTCAGGAACCAATCAGTTAAGTATCGGTATTTCTGCAGCAAAAGAATCCTTACAGGTTAATATTGATAATGTTGAAGAAACTACTAACAAGATCGATCTTATTAATCAGGCGGCAGCGGGAGCTGATAATGTACAAAGTGAGATTCAAAGTGTTTCTGAAGTAGCTATAAAGGAACTTAAAACATTTACCAGTGAACTTGATAAGATAGAAATGCAGTACAGTGATGTGCAAAGTCATATCGAAAAGGCTAATGATCTTGGAACTACCAAAAGTGTTATGTTTGAAAATATGGATAATATGCTGTCTCAGGTGGAACCTTTGGTCAAGGAATATGAGAAGAGATAGTTCTGTTATTTATATCGTGATATTATGAGCAAAGTAGCCGGTTTGCACACTTGTGTGCAAAATCGGATATTTTGCAAATACCTAACTTATATAAATAATAAAAAGGAGATATACAAAGTGGTAAAAGTTTTTTTTAAGAAAGCTTTAACTATAATTTTGATCGGATCATTATTTGTATGTTCTGCGTGTGGAAATAAAGATAATATGAGTGAAGTTAAAGAAGAAAATGAACAGACAGAAACTGTTAAGGATAAAGAGGATGCTAATGCTGAGGATGCTAATACAAGCTATGACGCGGAAGCTTTCTTTGCAAAGTTTCCTGATATTGAAAAGCAGTCTGATGAGCTTAAAAATTCAATAGATAATGATGATATGTCACAGACTGATTACAATTTAAAAACAGGAGAGCTTTATGAATTATGGGATAATGCTTTAAATGAACTCTGGGGAATACTAAACAATACGCTTTCGTCTGACGAGCTTGCAAAGATTACTGAGGAACAGCAGACATGGATTTCAGATAAGGAAAAGCAGGTTAAGGATGCCGGTGCAGAGGCTGAAGGCGGTTCTATGCAGCCAATGCTTGAGAATATGAAGGCAGCCGATTTAACTGAGGGAAGAGTAAGAGAGCTTATTAAGCTGCTTCCGGGTGGAGATAGTATTACTTCATCGGATAATAATGAAACTGCTTCTGATAGTCAGAGCGCAGAAAAAGTTCTTTTTGATTCATTTCTTGCCGGAGAGGTTGAGGCAACAATATCTGATAAGCTTATGAATAAAAATGTT
>OMSZ01000310.1 GCA_900313855.1 uncultured Eubacteriales bacterium | reverse complement strand
TCAGTCGGAGCTTGTACCCCGACTGAGTATAGTTTGACATAACCCCCACCTACACCTAAGCTTAGAGGTGGGGGATTTCTCCGACTAAGTTAAAAAATATCATCTTCTGTTACTGTTTCTCCATATCTTGCGTTTCTCAGCTTCCTTTATAAGATAATCACGAAATGCAGGGTGGGCGATAGAAACGAGTGCCTCCGCTCTCTCCCAGGTTGAGCGTCCCTCAAGATTGATAACTCCGTATTCAGTTGCTATAAAATACACCTGGCTTCTCGGAGATGTGATTATATCCCCGTCAAACTGCGGCATTATGCGCGAATGTGTCACGCCCTCTTTATCAACGTATATTGAGCTCATGCATATAAATGCCTTACCACCGTGTGAAGCAGAAGCACCGATAAGGAAATCCAGCTGTCCTCCCGTTCCGCTAATCTGCCTTACTCCCGAGCTTTCAGCCGCAACCTGGCCATACAGGTCAACCGCAACACAGCTATTTATGGATACCATATTGTCAATCTGGGCAATAACCCCCGGACGATTAACATATTCTAACGGATAAGCCTGTACGCCCGGATTATCATTTAGCCAGTCATAAAGATCTCTTGAACCGACAGCACAGCCAAATACTCCCTTGCCCCTGTCTATTCTTTTTTTCTTGTTTGTAAGCTTACCTGAAAGATATAACTTCAAATAAGCATCCGTACATAATTCCGTATGCATGCCAAGATCCTTAAGATCTGATTCAGCAAGGATTTCACCGACAGCATTCGGTGTACTTCCAATGCCAAGCTGCAATGTAGCACCATCTACCAGATACGGCAGTATCAATTCCGCAATCTTTCTGTCCTCCTCAGTCGGTTCAGCCGCCTTTATATCAGGCAACGGCTCATGAACGCCCTCAACAATATAATCCACCTCTGAGATATGAATCCACTCATCATATCCACCTCTGACCTTCGGCAGATGTTCATTCACCTCAACTATTACTATATCAGCCATTCTGGCAATAGGCGCTGCAACACCGGTATTGACCGAGAAATTAAAATACCCGTGCTCATCCATCGGTGTCACACTGACCATAACCACATTGACATCTAAAAAAAACTCATAATATGCCGCATTATTGTAAAAGACCATTGGAATATAATAGCATAATCCCCTGTCACACAATCTTCTCTCATAAGTCGAACAATGCCAGCTATGATAGACAAAATGCTCCTTGCTCTCATCACACTCTGCAACCGCGATCGGACCCGACAATAGATTACCCCTGATCTTAACATCATAAAGCTCATCACGCCTTGCAGCTAATGCTTTATCAAGTAATTCCGGTTTTCCAAGACAGCTTGTATAATCTATCCAGTCGCCGCTCTTAACAACCTCTACCGCCTCAGAAGGCGTTCTCAGTTTCTTCTTGTATTCCCCTGTAAAATCCTTAACCATCCTTCTCCTCCCTATATTCTTCTCTCTATCCGGCAATTGCGAAACATGTAGTAACATGACAGTAAATGTCTCCACAGGCATTATCATAAATATCATTCATACAGTTTCGCAACTGCCGCCATCACATTCTTATTCTGTTTCCAGACAGTACCAAATTGACTTATCGGTACCGGCGTAGTGTACATTCCGATCTCAACCGTAGTTGCAGGAATACGTCTCTTTCTAACAAGATAATTAGCAAATCCAGGTCCCGGACTTGTTCCAAGATATGAATAGCCCGTTACCTTTTTAATCCTTGCAGTAAGTCTTGCAACCTTCCTTCCTGTCGCCTTATCACTCTTATAATTATGAAATATGACATTACCCATAGCATGATAATTAACTACCGCTTTAGGGCTATAGGTATTAACCACATACAGTAATGCTTTTGATTCCCTTTCCGAAACCGGATATGGCCCCCCATAACCTGCATAACGGGCATATTTCTTAAGGCTTTTCTTTCTCTTAAACCTGTAATCAAACTGATTATTCAGATCAACGCCTCTGGTATTAGCCTTCCAATTAGACGGATTACTTATTCCCGGCATTTTCTTAAGCCGTTTTCTGAGACTGCTGCTTTTTATCCCATAAACTCCCTTCTGTGCTAATGTTACACCATCCGGATTAGTCATAGGAACGATATGTACACAGACCTGATCAAATATATCTTTATATGACTCCCCGCCATATTCCTTATAATAATTATCAAGATAATATTCTATCTGGCGCATGACCAGCTGTGAACACATATATTCCCTTGCATGGCATGTTGCCTGAAACATAACGCATTTCTCAGCATTTGGATTACCCAGTACCACATCATAAATATTCCTGTTATCAACTGTAACTCCAATTACATTTACATGAACATATTCACTATATTTCATTTGCAGTTCATTTATATCATTGACCATCTCTGTATATGAATATTTCTGATGTCTGGTATTGACTATTGAGTTTTTTGACAAACCATTAGAAGCGTACGCAATAAATGTAATGTCCCGGATACATAGCACCGCCATTATTAAAACCATACATTTTAAGCTGCTCTTTATCGATTGTATATAATTATTCGTGCTTCGTTTTTCTCCACTCATGTTTTTACCTGTAATTTCCATTATATTGAGATTATCAGTATACACTTATCTCACATTTTTCTTTAAATGATCCGGATCGATTTGAAACATTTTGGCAAATGCTTTTCATGCAGTTATATAATCAAATAAATGCAGCCATGATTGTTCCACAACCGTAATCTTTCGCTTACCTTTCCGCCAATTTACATATCCTACGGATTCGTTTCTCCTACTTCGTCCATTTATATAGCTGTGCATATATTCCGTTCTTTTCCATCAGTTCATCATGAGTTCCGGTTTCCTCGATTCCGTTTTCCGTAAGAACTAGTATATGTTCCGCATTACGTATCGTTGAAAGTCTGTGTGCTATAACAAATGTTGTTCTGTTATGTGCTAACTTCTCTAGTGATTCCTTTACTATATTTTCACTTTCGTTATCAAGTGCACTGGTTGCCTCATCAAATATCAGTATAGGTGGATTCTTAAGAAATACCCGTGCTATTGATAGTCTCTGCTTCTGTCCGCCTGACAGCTTGATTCCGCGCTGACCTATGTCCGTCTCATAACCGTTTGGAAGTTCCATTATGAAATCATGTGCATTGGCAAGCTTGGCAGCTTCAATAACTTCTTCTCTGGAGGCACCGGGCTTTCCATACAGAATATTGTCATACACCGTTCCGGCAAACAGATAAACATCCTGCTGAACAATTCCAATATTCTCGCGAAGGCTTTTAATTGTTACATTCCTGATATCCCTGCCGTCTATACTTATACTTCCCTTTGTAACCTCATAGAATCTTGGTATCAGACTGCAAAGAGTCGTCTTGCCACCACCTGATGAACCAACCAGGGCCACATACGAACCGGCACTAACATTAAGATTGATATGCCGCAGCACCCTGTGCGCCGTATCCTTGTACTTGAAAGAAACATCATCAAAGACAATATCACCCCTAACATCTGTTAGCGGAACCGCATTCGGACTGTCTTTTATATCAGGTTCAACAGCCATCATTTCCATAAATCTCTCAAAACCGGAATATCCATTCTGGAACTGTTCTGCAAAATCAATAAGCGTCTTTATCGGATCGGTGAAAACATTAATGTAAAGCAGAAATGTTACAAAATCTGCCACAAGAACATTATTTTTTGCCACAAAAAAGCCTCCAACCATGATTACCGTAACATTTATAAGCATTGTAAATGCCGTCATTCCCGAATGATAAAGCCCCATGTAAAAGTAGCTGTTTTTCTTCGCGTTAAGAAATCCGTCATTTCCTACTTTGAACTTCTCTTTTTCTATCTCTTCATTTGCAAACGATTTAACCACTCTGATTCCGGACAGATTATCCTCAATCCCGGTATTAATCTCGGCAATCTTAACCCTGTTTTCTTTAAACGCCCTCTTCATTCTCCTGTTGAGTAAAAATGCAAATGTGAACATTATTGGCAGCAATGCAAATGCCGCAAGAGTCAGATATCCGTTAATATTCATAAGTATTATAAATGCACCTATTATCTTGATAAATGATATTGCCAGATTCTCAGGACCATGATGTAAAAGCTCCGTTATATCAAAAAGGTCGCTGGTAATCCGACTCATCAACTGTCCAACCTTCTGGTCATCATAAAAAGAAAATGAGAGCTTCTGATAATGCGCAAAAATATCTGCTCTCATGTCATATTCCATCTTGGCACCCATAACATGTCCGATATTCGTGATGAAATAATTCGCCACAAACTGAACCAGCACTAAAACAACCATGACTATTCCAAGCACAAATATTGTTTTTACCGCATTATCAGTATCCATATTTTTCACATTCGTTGTAATATATCTCACGACAAGTGGTATTATAAGACTTATCATTGATGCAACAAATGCAAAGAACATATCAAGAAGAAATGTTCCCATATAAGGCTTATAATAACCTGCCATTTTCTTTAGATTAGCTTTCATTGTCTTTCTCCTGCTTCGTCTAATTCATTGTTTTATAGAATCATCTCCATACCTATTTTCTGAGGCAGAAATCCAAGTGATTCATAAAACTTCATCGCCCCCGGATTACATGTCCAAACATTTAAAGTGATGTTATAAAATCCAGTCTTTTTTGCATATTCCAAAACATAGTCATATAGCATTTACTTTCAATGCTCGTTCATAATTCTCTTCTTTCACAAGAATATAATCCGTGTTATATGTCGAAGTAGCGAATATTCATCGCTGACAAATCGCTCTAACAAGCCTATTTTATCACACTCTCTTCCATATCACAACAAATCTTCTTTGTTGAAAAAGGCGTTTATGAATTTGTTCATAAACGCCTTGTGAGTGCTTCCTTCATATGTTATCCTGTATTAAACAGCTTTCTGTTTTATTTCCTCTTCACTGTTCCTTTAAATCCGGCCTTGTTAAGAGCTGCGGTATATTTAGCAGCCACTTTCTTCTTAACCTTGATGTTAACCTTTTTACTCATACTCTTAACAAGATTTTTAAGGTTCTTCTTTGCAGGAACCTTATTTGCATTAAATACTACAGTCTTAAGCTTTCCGCATCCCTTTACTACATCTTTGCCAAGAGATTTGATGTTCTTCCCAAATGTAATCGTTGT
>OMSZ01000056.1 GCA_900313855.1 uncultured Eubacteriales bacterium | reverse complement strand
CTTACAAAGTGCCCAGAACATTCGATTAATTATATATTGGGAATTACCTGATGAAGTGGAGAATAGAAAGGAGAAAGTAATGAATCTTAATATGACTGCCGTAGAGCTTGGCAAGAAGATAAAGAATAAAGAGATATCCGTAGTGGAAGCAACCACTGCGTATTTAGATGCGATAGAAGCAAGAGAAAAGGATATCAATGCATTCGTAACTGTTGACAGAGAGGGTGCGATAAAGCGTGCCGAAGAGGTACAGAAGGGGATTGATGACGGAACATATCAAGGACCGCTTGCAGGAGTTCCTGTTGCGATCAAGGACAATATGTGTGTTAACGGAATGCTGACAACCTGTTCGTCTAAGATACTTTCAAACTTTGTACCTACATTTACTGCAACAGCAGTAAAGAAATTAATTGATGCAGGTGCGGTTATAGTCGGCAAGGCCAACATGGACGAGTTTGCGATGGGTTCAACAACGGAGACCTCCTATTACGGTGAGACGAAGAATCCATGGGATCTGTCAAGAGTTCCGGGCGGTTCGTCGGGAGGATCGGCAGCGGCAGTTGCGGCACGCGAGGTTCCTTATGCGTTAGGCTCGGATACCGGTGGAAGTATCAGACAACCTGCAGGCTTTTGCGGAGTTGTCGGAATCAAACCGACTTATGGAAGAGTATCGCGTTACGGACTTATTGCTTACGGTTCATCGCTTGACCAGATAGGACCTTTGGCAAAGGATGTTACAGATTGTGCAACGATCTTAGAGGTTATATGCGGCAAAGATGATAAGGATTCAACATCTGTCAAGGAGTCGGGCGATGATTTCACGGCTGCGCTTGTTGAGGATGTTTCCGGAATGAAGATAGGAATTCCAAGAGATTATCTTGGTGAGGGATTAGACACAGAGGTTAAGGACAAGGTTCTTGCTGCTGCGAAAGCACTTGAGGCAAAAGGTGCTATTGTAGAAGAATTTGATCTTTCACTTGTTGAGTATGCGATCCCTGCATATTATATAATCGCTTCGGCAGAGGCAAGCTCAAACCTTGAGAGATTTGACGGAGTGAAATACGGTTATAGAACAGACAGCTTTACGGACCTTCACAACATGTACAAGAAGACACGTTCGGAGGGCTTCGGAGCAGAGGTTAAGAGAAGAATAATGCTCGGTTCGTTTGTTCTTTCATCAGGATATTTTGACGCATATTATATGAAGGCACTTAGAACCAAAGCTCTTATCAAGCAGGCCTTTGACAGGGCATTTGAGAAATATGACGTAATACTTGGTCCTGTTGCGCCGACCACAGCATTAAAGCTTGGAGAGTCACTTTCGGATCCGATTAAGATGTATCTTGGCGATATATATACGGTATCAGTCAATCTTGCAGGTCTTCCGGGAATCACACTTCCATGCGGATATGACAATAACGGACTGCCGGTAGGTCTTCAGCTTCTCGGTAAGCATTTTGACGAAAAGAGCATTATACGTGCAGCATATACATTTGAAAAAACTTTTGAAGAAAAATGTCCGGCTTACGTGACAGAAAGGGGTGAGTGATTATGGCAAAAGCATATGAAACAGTCATAGGTCTTGAGGTTCATGTTGAGCTTGCTACAAAGACAAAGATTTTCTGCGGCTGCTCTACGGAATTTGGCGGAGCGCCTAACACTCATACCTGTCCGGTATGTACAGGAATGCCGGGTTCACTTCCGGTACTTAATAAAGAGGTAGTCAACAAAGCTATTGCCGTAGGACTTGCGACTAACTGTAAGATAACACAGAATTGTAAGTTTGACAGAAAGAATTATTTCTATCCGGACAATCCGCAGAATTATCAGATATCGCAGCTTTACTATCCAATATGCCGTGACGGTAAGGTTGAGATAGAGGCAGGCGGCAAGAAGAAATGGGTTCGCATCCACGAGATTCACATGGAGGAGGATGCAGGAAAGCTTATCCATGATCCGTATACGGATAGCTCGCTTGTTGATTTCAACCGTTCGGGCGTACCGCTTATCGAGATCGTGTCAGAGCCTGATATGCGTTCTGCCGAGGAGGTTATCGCATATCTTGATAAGCTCCGTATGACGATTCAGTATCTTGGAGCGTCAGATTGTAAGTTAAATGAAGGCTCGATGCGTGCGGATGTCAATCTGTCTGTACGTGAGGTTGGCGCAGAGGAGTTCGGTACAAGAACAGAGATGAAGAATCTTAACTCATTTAAGGCGATCGCAAGAGCGATTGAAAATGAGCGTGAGCGTCAGATTGATATATTAGAGTCAGGAGAGAAGGTTGTCCAGGAGACAAGACGCTGGGATGATACTAAGGAGTATTCTTATGCTATGCGTTCAAAGGAGGACGCACAGGATTACCGCTACTTCCCGGATCCTGACCTTGTTCCTATCATCATTTCCGATGAATGGCTTGATGACATAAGAGCAAAGCAGCCTGAATTCCGTGATGAGAAGAAGGCAAGATATCAGGAGGAATACGGACTTCCCGAATATGATGCGGATATTCTTACCGGAACAAAGAAACTTGCAGACATCTTCGAAGAGACTATTGCGCTTGATGCTAATCCGAAGAAGGTTTCTAACTGGCTCATGGTTGAGACGATGCGTATTGTCAAAGAGAAGGAAATGGATGCGGAGGATATATCATTTTCTGCAGAAAACCTTGCTAAGCTTATCAAACTTACCGAGTCGCAGGCAATCAATTCAACAGTTGCGAAGGAAGTCTTTGAGAAGATATTTGAGGAAGACATTGATCCTGATAAGTATGTTGAGGAGAAAGGTCTTAAGACTGTCAATGATGAGGGCGAGCTGCGCTCAACCATCGAGCAGGTTATTGCTGATAATCCGCAGTCAGTCGAGGATTATAGAAACGGTAAGGAGAAGGCTATCGGCTTCCTGGTTGGTCAGACCATGAAAGCGATGAAGGGTAAAGCCAATCCGGGCATGGTTAATCAGATACTTAAGGAATTGCTGTAGGATAAAAGCCATATGGTTGCTTTGTGTAATGATATGGCTTTTTGTTTAGTGGGAGAACATGAATATTCAAAGATATATGGATGTTTGTATTTGATCAAATAAGAAATGTATAGGTAAGAAGAAAGGGAAAAAGATGGGCACATATAAGAGCGTAGAGGAAGCAAGAACGTATTTTGTTAAGGACAGGTTCGCGACAGATAATGGTATTACATTAGACGATTTGAGTGATGAGAAAAGTGTTTGCAGTATGACTATAACAGAGCGTCATCAGAATGCGTATGGCGGTGTAATGGGCGGGGCGATATTTACCCTTGCTGATTTCGCTTTTGCAACAATAGCGAATCAGGTTCATTTATCGACGGTGGCACAGCAGGTAAGTATCAATTATCTTAGTGCACCTAAAGGGAAAAAGCTTATTGCCACATCATCAGTTAAGAAAAACGGAAGAAGCTCGATGGTCATCAATGTAGATGTGGTTGACGATACCGGTCGGGACATCGCGCAGTTTGTGGGTACGGGCTTTAAGCCGTGATCGCGTGCGATTGCACTTATCGGCAATTTATGCTACATTATGGTAGGATTTTGACTTGAATTGTGAAAGAGGATTATTTATGTATGAAATGCAAAGAACCGTAACCTACTCTCAGGTTGGAAGCGGTCTTAAGATGGATATGGCAGGCATTGTTCATTATCTTCAGGATTGTACGCTTGCGCATTCTGAGAGCATAGGTAAAGGTGTTTTTCATGTTGCAGAACATAAGAAGGCATGGTTTTTGTCAAGCTGGCAGATAGAGGTCGATAGATTTCCCGAATATAAGGAAGAGATTTTGGTAAGAACCTGGCCGCATGAATTTAAGAGTATGTATGGATATCGTAATATGGATATAATAGGTGGGGACGGCAGAAGGATCGTTAGTGCCAATTCTATATGGATATTCATGGATCTTGAAAAAATGTCTCCGATAAAGCCTTCTGAAGAGGATATGAAAGGGTATGATCTAGAGGAGGCGCTGCCTATGGATTATGCGCCGAGAAAGATCAAGCAGCTTGATGAAGAATATCTGGTAACCGGCGGCAGTGTAAATGATACGGATGCTCTTTCCGGCATCAGGGTAAGGAAATCTTTTCTTGACTCTAATCATCAT
>OMSZ01000273.1 GCA_900313855.1 uncultured Eubacteriales bacterium | reverse complement strand
AAGTCCCGCAGTATCTATAAATATATATTCCTTATCATCTCTCTTAACTACTGTATCGATCGCATCTCTTGTTGTTCCGGCAATATCAGAAACGATCACTCTTTCTTCGCCTAAAAGCTTGTTGATTATCGAGCTTTTTCCTACATTTGGCTTACCAATGATCGCAACCTTTGGACGGTCATCCTCTTCATTATCCTTCTCATCCATGACAAAATGAGAAACCACCTCATCAAGCATATCGCCAATACCAAGCTGTGAGGCTGCTGAGATCGGGATAGGATCACCGAGTCCCAAATTATAAAACTCATATACATCCGGCATATATTTATCGAAATTATCAACCTTATTGACAACTAAAACAACAGGCTTCTGACATTTTCTCAGCATATCTGCAACCTTTCCGTCAGAATCCACCAATCCCTGTTTAACATCCACCAAAAAAATGATAACATCAGCAGTAAGCATAGCAACCTCTGCCTGCTGTCTCATACTCTTTAATAAAACATCGTCACTTTCAGGCTCAATACCCCCGGTATCTATCATTGTGAAATTATAATTAAGCCAGTTAACATCCGCATATATTCTGTCTCTGGTCACGCCCGGAGTATCTTTGACAATTGATATCTTTGAGCCTGCCAAAACATTAAACAATGTTGATTTCCCGACATTAGGACGTCCAACTATGGCAACAACCGGTTTACCCATAACTATCTCCTGTTCTTTACTTCAAATAAATATTACAACTTTCTGTTCTATATTATACAAACAATTATTACAACTCCTGTAACTATATAATAAAGGAAGAATTTTGTAAAGGAGTTTATCCTATTATAAGATAATCTTAATAAAATTGCAAAAATCTTTATCTTATGATACTATGTACAAAGTTATTTTTTGTTTTAACATTGATATTATTTGTTAATATGTATTATTTGTTACTATTCACAATTGATAAATGATCGCTTTAGAATTTATATATATTCTCACGCTATAAATATGCGTCTGTCATTTATTAAAATAGTGAATAAGAAACTCAATTTAAAATTTTAGGAGGCACTTTATGGCAGGCTCAACATTAGGTACAATCTTTAAAATATCAACCTGGGGAGAATCTCACGGAAAAGCTTTAGGTGTTGTTATTGACGGCTGTCCGGCCGGTCTTGAATTATCTGAGGCTGATATTCAACCATATCTTAACAGAAGAAAACCGGGTCAGTCTGCCTATACCACACCAAGGAAAGAAGCTGACGAAATAGAAATATTATCCGGTGTATTTGAAGGCAAGACTACCGGTACGCCTATATCAATGATACTTTATAACAAATCCCAGCAGTCTAAGGATTACAGCGAAATAGCCTCTTATTACAGACCCGGACATGCAGATTATACCTTCGATGCCAAATATGGTTTCAGAGATTACAGAGGTGGAGGACGATCTTCCGGAAGAGAAACTGCCGCAAGAGTTGCCGCAGGTGCAGTAGCCGTTAAAATCCTCAAAAGTCTTGGAGTAGACGTAACGGCATATACCAGATCAATTGGTGATATCCAGATATCTGATTTCGTTAAAAAAGAAATAATGAATAATATGCTTTATATGCCCGATCGCGAGGCTGCAGTTAAAGCAGGTAAACTTATAGAAGCCGTTTCAAAAGAACATGATTCTATCGGCGGCAGCATCGAATGTATAATAAATGGTGTACCTGCCGGTATAGGTGAACCTGTTTTTGACAAATTAGATGCCAATCTTGCTAAAGCCTTAATGTCTATCGGTGCTGTTAAGGGAGTGGAAATAGGCGACGGAATATCTGTCGCAAAGAAAAGAGGTTCTGAGAACAACGATTTCTTCTGTCTTGATGACAATAATAATATTGCAAAATGCACTAATCATTCAGGTGGAATACTAGGCGGGATCAGTGACGGCAGCGATATAATTATCAGAGCGTCATTTAAGGCAACTCCTTCAATTCTAAAGGAACAGCAGACTGTTAACAAAAACGGCGAGGAGATCAATGTAAGTATTAAGGGACGCCATGATCCCGTAATAATCCCTCGCGCTGTTGTTGTAGTCGAAGCAATGACAGCTGTGACATTATTAGATCTTATGCTTATCAATATGTCTTCAACTATGGATAATATAAAATCTTTCTATAATTAATTCTTAGCAACCATAATTATATCAAAATACAATATATCATCTTCATTATGCATTCCGATACCTACACAGTTCATGTCTGCGTCATTTAATGCTGCTTTTAATCTGTCGTCATTTTTCATATCAGTCATTAATTGTTCTATACTATAGTTTTGAATTCCACCATATGAGAATTCATATCCACCAAGGCTTTTAATTCCTCTGTTTTT
>OMSZ01000048.1 GCA_900313855.1 uncultured Eubacteriales bacterium | reverse complement strand
TCCTTCCTGGTAGATCATACACTCTCATTTTATTACATTGAGAGTTTTTTTTCTACCATTCCGTGTCCACTTTTAGTGTAGCATCAATATGCATAAGATTATTTCGTTAATGCTTAACGTTATGCTGATGTTGCATATCCCGTTGGTGTTTTTGTACCCACGCCACATTCTGCGTTTTTTTCTCTACTTCCTCCAAAGCTTTCTCAGCATCTGCCAGTTCCTTTAATTTATCCACAGGCACTTTCGCCTTCTGCTCCCCAGTAAGTGCGTCATATTCACTTCTTGCTGCTTTAATCACAGCCTTATCCTCCTCAACAACATTATCGCTCGAAGGAAGTCTATTAATAGAGTCTATCATCCTTTCCGCCTTTTCCAAAGATTTCTCGGCATCTATCAGCTTCTTTAATTTATCCGCAGGTACCTTCGCCTTCTGCTCCTCTGTCATTGCATCATATGCTTTTCTTGCTGCTTCGATTGCTTCTTTGTCCAAGCGATATCCCATATAATGCTCACCCCCCTCTTTTGTTAATTATTTTACCAAATCGGCATAATTTTTCAAGAGTATTTGTTATAAGCAGTTCCTATAGATGTAGCACCAATCTTTCCGGCAATATTCTTCTCAACATAACTTGTATAGTCCATTCCGGTTACCCGCTCCACAATAATAGCCAGCAGTTCAAAGCCATCATTACAATAGCTTGAATATGCCCCCGGATCAGCCTTGAGACGCTGAGCAGCCAGATTCTTAAGAACATCACCTTCGCGGTCCACTTCATTAGTTCTTCCCCGATATCAATTATAAAAGATAACAGCCTGAATGATATATCACTCAGGCTGTTATCTGTAATTTAAGGACTCGCAAAATCCATCACGACATTATAACTTATTGATATACTCACGAATCAAAGAAATGCTGTCCGTCATCCGTCACAAGACGTTCGGTTTTCGGATACTCAAAGATAGCGTCATTATCCGCATTTTCCTCAAGATAAGAAGCAAACTCTTTGGCATACCACTTAGCCATCTCAAGATTGTGCATGCGGTAATATCCGCAGTTTTGCGGGGTAGTGCCCGGCACCTCTTCTACGCTGCTTACTGACTTGAATGCTTTAAGTATCAGCTCATATATATCCTTCGAAGCGCGATTACCTTTGAGTATGAGATAGAAACCTGTAAGGCAGCCCATAGGACCCCAGTAGATAACCTCGTCCTTCCAGTCAGGGTCGTTACGAAGATACGTTGCGATTATATGCTCAAGCGAATGCATTGCCGCAACATCGATAACCGGCTCCCTGTTAGGTCTTTTAAGTCTTATATCGTAGGTGGTAACAAAATATTCTCCCAAATAGTCAACCCTGCTTGTAAAAATACCGGGTACAATAAGAGTGTGGTCTACTGAAAAGCTCTGTATTAATTCCATATATATTACTCCTCCTGTTAAACTTATAGGTAATTGCGAAACTATATGATATGCACAAAAGCAAAACATAAGATTTGAGTTTCGCAATTGCCTACACATTAATTATAGCGATAATTATACTACATCACATACTGCAAAATCAAATGGATAATCACGATCATTTCACGAACATTTGTTATTTGATATTTCTTTTCGCCAATGCCATCGCCCTGAGATAGCTTAAGAATGCCAATACTGATGCTATAACGATCATTATTATCGCAATGATCTTATGATCTACGTGCATGCCCAGAATGACCACAAACACAACAAGCCCCATTACAGCAAACATATTAGGTAACATATATATTGCAACAGCCGCACTCTGCTTGATAACCTCTATCTCGTTCTCCCAGTCAAGACGCATGAATCTGATACCACAGACACATCCCCACGTCGTAGAAAAGGCACATAGTGCAACACCGAGAATCATATAAAGCACAGTATTGATCAAAGGAACCTTTGCGGAAATGCACATGCAGATAATTCCAAACAGCATAAACGGAACTGTCAGATACATATTAAAAAGCATCTTTCCCCTATAAAGCGTTTTCTTAGATATTGGAAGACTTTGAACTATCCAGTAATTCTTACCCTCTAAGGAAGGTGAGCAGACCGTTGATGCTACCATGCCAATAAAGAAATACAGGATAAACGGTATTGCCGGCTGTAATATAGCCGGATCAAACGGCGCATTCTGGGTAACTACCGCTACTATCTTATTAAAGCCTAATATCAGCGTAACCACTCCGAAAATAACCGAAAGCACTTCACCCATCGCAACATTGGTAAGATATACCGTGGAGCCTGTCATCCTCTTAAACTCCTTAAATGCAATAGCATTAACAACACTGTTCTTCTTCTGTGCCTTCAGCTTATAATTCCGTGACACTTCATGCGAGGTAAGCGCGGAATTAATATTCCGGTACGACTTACCTACAATATGAAATACTACGGAAAAGAGTATAAGAGATACGCCGATAAGAAGAAGCACATCAGATATACCCTGATAAAGAATCGCATTCTTAAACCACTTAACAGGCAGATAAACACTTCCGACCTTATCATTTGCATTTTTGATGGTCTCAAGCGTCTGCTCCACCTTATCATCCTTAATAAGCGCATCGATTATATATCGTATTGAAAAACAGAATATTATAAAAATAAACGTAAGGATAGTCTGAACAATATTATTCTTCTTAAAATGCGATCCGATCTTTGCTATAATAAAGCCGGCAAACGCCGCCAAAAGCATCGGTATTAATGGAAGAACAAGCGTAAGGAATATCCACAGCGGATAGACGATACCGGCAGGATGAGCAAAGACTCCGTAGCCTATAAGCATAGCAACAGAAATACTTAAGTACCAGGGCAGACTTTTGACATACATGTACAGAAACTTACATGCAGCAATCGTTTTTGCCTCAAAAGGAAGGGACATAAGCATATCATATTCCTTGAAATTAAACAGATATCCGTTTGTCTTAAAAAATGTAAATATAAAAGAAAGCGTGCTTAACGTAACCTCGCAGATTGCAGGAACCGCATTGATAAGCCCCATCTTTCCGTAACCAATACAGGTAGCAAGACTGTAGCCTATAAGCATTGCATACAGACAGAAAATACCGATATATGCTGTAATAATCCTGCCCTTTTTCTTTTTTTCCTTTGTATATTTGTATATATTCCTTTGGCTCGTAGATAAAAGAAGTGTCTTAAAAAGAATACTATTTCCCCGCATCGTACACCTCCAAAAAAGCCTCCTCTAAGGACTGACCATGCGTAAGCTCCTCTATCGTTCCGGAAGTAATTATCTTTCCCTTCTTGATTATCGCGATCTTATTACAGAGCTTCTCCGCCACATCCAGAACATGTGTCGAAAAGAATATCGCAGTCCCCTTACCGCACATCTCGTGCATTATCTCTTTAAGTGTAAATGTCGCCTTCGGATCAAGTCCTACAAACGGCTCGTCTAAAACAAGAAGCTTTGGATCATGTATAAGCGCGGAAATAATAGCCACCTTCTGCTTCATACCATGGGAATAAGAGCTTATAAGATCTCCTAAAGCCTCCGTTATCTCAAACATATCAGCGTATTTCCTGATCCGTTCTTCCCTCTCTGCCGCACTGATCTCAAAAACATCAGCGACAAAATTAAGATACTGGATCCCTGTCAGATTCTCGTAAAGATCCGGATTGTCCGGGATATAAGCTGTGATCTTCTTACACTCTAACGGTTCATCCTTAACGGAATGCCCGTCAATATAAATATCACCCTCCGTAAAATCAAGCACGCCTACGATTGCACGTATCGTTGTGGATTTGCCCGCTCCGTTGTGCCCGATAAATCCGTAGATATCTCCGCTTTCCACGTCAAGTGTCACATTGTCTGCCGCCTTTGTTTCCCCACCATAAGATTTTGAATAATTCTGAACTTTAAGCATTTCTCTCCTCCAAATAATAATTATACTTCTTTAATTGAGAAAATATATTAATATTCAAGACTAACCCCACCTGCGTTTCTATAAAGAAGGGGTATCATCATGCATAATATAATAACAGATTTCGACAAGATCAACAACCGTCGGCTTAACAATCAGGCAATGATCTTAGCGGTACTTCCACCGGTCTTTTGCTTTGTAATAACTATCTGCTTGTCAATGCGTTCCTTAAGCTCGGTAACATGTGAGATAATACCGACTAATCTGTTGCTTTCGGAAAGATTGGTAAGCGCCTTGTATGCTGTATCAAGTGTGTCAGTATCAAGCGTTCCAAAGCCCTCATCAACAAACATAGTCTCGATATTAATCCCGCCCGCAGAGGATTGTACCTCCTCTGAAAGTCCGAGTGCCAGCGACAGGGATGCCATAAATGATTCTCCTCCCGATAGTGACTTAACACTTCTTGTCGTTCCGTTATAATGATCCTTCACATCAAGATCCAAACCCTTCTGATTACTTCCCTTTCCAAATTCCTTTGTTCTTACAAGCTCATACTGACCGTCAGACATTGTAAGAAATCTCTTGTTGGCACGTCCGATTATCCTGTCAAAATATGCAGTCTGAATATAGGTTTCAAGCATGATCCTTTCCTTGCCTTTAAGCTTACCGCTTGCCGTATCAGCTAACGCATTAACCCATTGCTGCTCCTTCTGATCCTTAGTAAGTGTCTGACTTCTACTATTGATATTGTTAAGGGATGATTCATTAGCCTTAAGCCTTGCCGCTATCTCTTCCGTTCTATTCTTATATTCATTACGTTCTCCGTTAAGCTTTATCTGGTTTTCCCTGATAATAGTGATATCGGCAGTCTTACCCTCATTAACAGTCTTCTCTAACGACTCCTTCTTCGACTTAAGCCTTTCAACAGTCACCTTATGATCATTAAACGCTTTCTCGGCATTATCAAATGATTCCTGTAATTTCTTTGCCTGCATGGCAAGACTTTCGACCCTTGTCTGTGCTTCCTTTTTGCTGTTAAACTTAAGGGTAGAGCGAAGCTTCTCTGCCTGTTCTCCCTTTTCCTTTATCTCAGTTTCTTTTGCTGTTATTTCATTTTTCAGATTCTCTATTATCCTGCCAAGCTTCTCTGTTTCATTCTCAAAGGACGGGATAAGCTTTTCAAGTTCAGCCTTTCTTTTGATCTTTGCTTCTGCCTGTTTAATATCTTTGTTAAGATTATCCGACTTCTCCTCACACTCATTTTTAACCGCGGCTAATTTCTCGCCCGCCTCTGATATCTCATTAACACCTAGCAGCTTCTGTATTTTCTTACCAAGCTTATCCTTCAATGTCTCTAAGGCCTTATTAAGACCGCTTGCATTCTCAGCCTCTTTGTGCCTTTTTGCATCAGCTGCTTCACTTTCCTTCTTTGACTTTTCAAGCTCCTCCTCTGTAGGAACACTTTCTGCCAAATGTGCGGGATGAGGATGCGATGTTGAACCACAGACCGGACAAGGCATTCCGTCAACAAGCCTGCCTGCAAGAATTCCTGCCTGACCATCAAGGAAAGCCTGTTCCATAGACTGATACTTTGAATTGATAATATTGTATTCTTCATCTGCCTTCCTGTATGTCTGCTGTGCTTTCTTTAATTCTTCCTCTTTCTCCAGATACTCTATTAATTCTTTTGAAAGTTCGTCTGCTTCATTCCTCTTTTCATTAATCTTCTCAAGCTCTGAATTAAGCTTTAACAACAAAGTGTCTGAACCATTAAGCTGTTTAAGTTCATCATTAAGCTTATTGATCTCTCCCTTATTATTCTCAAGCTTTTCACTTAAAAGTCTAAGCTCCTTATCCTTCTTATTCTTAGTATCAACAAGGCTCTCAACCGCTTTATCAAGTGCTTCCAAAGAATCATAGTTGCCGAGCTCATTCTCAAGAGTGTTTGCCTCTTTGTCCAACTTGCTCTTGTCTGCATGCTGCGCCTTTGCATTATCTAATACCGATTGCAATGTGACAAGCTTTGGCTCCTCACCTTCAAGCTGCTTTGTAACACCTTCCAATTCATTCTTTGCCTTTTCTAAAGCCTCAAAAGCGCCTATTGTTTCATTCACCTTTTCAAGCTCTTTATTAATAGCAATTATCTTATCATCATATTCCTTCTTAAGCTCACCATCCTTTTTTATAAGCTTATTCAAAAGAGCTATGACATCCGCTGTAAGCATTTCACCTTTTTTTGCCTTATCAACCTCTATGGATAAGACATCATCCTCGTCAACAACAATACCTTCTATGTACTGTCTTACACT
>OMSZ01000204.1 GCA_900313855.1 uncultured Eubacteriales bacterium | reverse complement strand
CTTTTGCCGGAAGCTTAATATCCTTAAATAATTTCGAAAGCTTCTTTCTATGCCCCGACACATCATATATCATATAATCATCTGTTTTATGATTTCTGATATACAACGTATCCCCTATTGTATCACAATCAAAGTATTTAGTATAGTTTTTTTCAAATTTTTCTGAATTATCCTTTTCATTAGCCTGCGCAGAAGAAACAGCAATTATCCTCATGATAAGCTTTTCCTTCTCTGAAAGCATAAGCTCTATCATTCCTTCCCGCTTTATGCTTTCTATTGATATCTCCAATTCCAAAAGCATTCCGTTATCGCATGATCCACCGCTATTATCAAGCGTCATCCCGTTATCGCATGATCCGCCGGTATTATCAAGCGGCATCCCATTACCATTTGATCCGTCAGCATTTTTAAGGCTTTGCGTTTTCTTTTCAAACACCAGCCACTCATAGGAATTATATGCCGTAACACCGTAAGGAAGATCAATGCTTCTGCCACTTTGTAATCCGATAAGTCCGCATAACGCTTCTATGTGCTCACCGGTAATGTCCTTTCTAGCACCGGCGATCCCTGTAAGCAATTCATAAAGCACCCTTTTGATGATCACCTTATCTTCATTTCGTAAATGTTCCCGCTGCACTCTATATCCTTCCGTCTCCCCGGCAATAAATGAAAGCGCCTGCTTTTTTATATATTCATCATACTCGGCGGCAAGATAAGAAAAATCCGCAATATGACTAACAGCCCTGTCATTTATCATATTAAGCTCAGGCAAAACCTTATTGCGCAGCCGGTTTCTGGCATATGTATCATCAGAATTTGTGGCATCCTCCTGCCAGCTTATACCATTTTCAAGCAAATAGTCCGTAATCTCCTTACGCCTTAAGCAAAGAAGCGGTCTTATTATATACATCTCATTTTTGTTGTCAAAAAGAGCATTACCGATACTCAAAACCGACACGGGACTCATACCGGTCATTCCCGCGATATCCGTACCTCTCACAAGATGGAACAGCACAGTTTCAGCCTGATCGTCCATGTGATGGGCAACCGCAAGCTTTGTTGCGCCGCTTTCCGCCATAACTTTATAGAAGCACTCGTATCTGTAAAGTCTGCCGGCCTCCTCAAAGGAAAGGCGCTTATCAGCCGCCATCTTAGGGATATCCTCCTCAAACAGGAAAAACGGCACATTATGCTTTATGCAAAGCTCCTCCACATATTTTGCATCATCAGACGCCTCCTGCCTTATTCCGTGATTGATATGCACCACAAAAAGCGACAGCTCATATTCTTTCCTTAAAACACAAAAAACCTCTAATAAGGCTGTGGAATCCGCACCGCCGGACACTCCGAGAACAACCCTGTCACCCTGCTTTAGCATCTCATTCTCTTTGATATATCTTCTGATCTTTTCTATCATATTATTACTCTTTCATATTACTTATCTTTAGCTTATATTTATCAACGTTCCCACAATCCGACACACATTACTGTGCTGTCATCCGAAAGGACGCCGCTTTGCAGCCGGCAGACATTGTCCATTATGACCTGCGCAAGCTTCTGCACATTCTCCGTCTCCGCATCCATGATCACCTTTGCCAGATATTCCTCTTTGTTCTCAACGACTAATCCGTCCAACACACCGTCGCTTACCATCACGACTATGTCTCCATCATATAGCTTTCTATCACATGTGTCAAATTGTGTTTCCTCAAGCACCCCGACAGGAAGCGAGGAGGACCTGATATATTCCACCCTGTCCTCATGCAGAATAAATGTCGTAGACGCTCCGAGTTTTAGAAAGTCCACCCGTCCCGTATAAAGATCAAACACGGACAGGTCAAGCGTTGAGCTGCCGCCGCCGTCCGTGACAAAGCTTATAAATGAGTTAAGCATCTCCACAGCAAGCTCTCTCCCAAAGCCTGCCGACAACAGCTGCTCTAACAGATCTACTATCTGTCTGCTCTTTGTATAGGCATTCTCACCGCTGCCCATTCCGTCAGAGATCATGCAGACCGCCTTACCGTTATAAAGCTTTGTTATCGAGAAATTATCACCGCACAATGTTTCCCCGCCCCGGTTCTTCCTGACTATTCCCGTTGTTAAGAAATATTTCCCTTCCTCGATAAAATAGAATACGGAATCCTCTTTTCCCACAACGTCCTCACTTCGATCGACACAGACCACGCGCCTTCTTATGACATTCCCGACGGTTCTTGATAACATTTTTCCCGTAACTATCCTATTGCCGGTAACCCTACATCTTAAATACACATGAAGCCGCCCGTCCCTGTCCTTAAGACAGACCGCCTTAGAAGTAAAAACGCCTCTTTGTCCGAGCCGGCCGCTAAGCCTTGCCTCAAAATCCTCAACCGGATAAGGCTCATCTAAGATCTCACCCTGGAAGCCCAGAATGATCTCACCTACCTGCTTAAGCTGCCTGATAAAATTCTTTCTAAGTTCATTTAACCTGTTGTTCTCAGACTCAACCGCATTGAGAAGTGATATTCCGTCCCCGCTTAAATACATATTCGACAGACCGTTTGGAATATGATCCTCCCACTCATCTTCCTTAAGCGAAAGCATTTTCTCCATCGCAATAAACGCCTGTCCGAAGTTCTCTATCTGCCTTCTTGTTGCCTCCTGAATAAGAATATCCTGCGAGGCGCCCGTGGTTATAACATCCCTTGTCACTACTCTCTTTAACAGGGATGCGGGCGTTAGCAAAAATGCCGCAGAAACGACAAGTATGCAGACAAGCATTTCAGGCTCTAAAAGGCTCTTTTCATAAGCCGCTCCAAGCAAAAGCATTCCGCCAAGGTACGCAAGCAAAGCTCCCGGCTTTCCTATCTCCTTGAGCACGACGATAAGTCCCGATACTGCCAGCATCACCAGAAGATATGATATATTGCCGATAGAAAATGCAAGCACAACTCCGCAAAGACTACCAACCGCTATACCTATGCCCGCTTCAAACCGGTAGGAATAATATAACAGCAGATATCCTGATATTATAAAAACCGGAAGCGATAAGCCCGCGATCCTCATACATCCGAAAAGCCCTGCCGCCATTAATGAAAACACTCCGATAAACCTTCTGTTATCAGAAAATATCCTGGCAGTCCCGACACGCATAGCGACGAAGCCCTGCTCAAAAACCACAGTCATGCAGGAAGCTATTATTCCCTCAAGCAGAGCGTATACCGGCACTGCATCATTCCGGTTTGCCAGATATTCAAACGGCATACTTATCGCCGTAAGAATTGCCCCCGATGCCAAAGATATCTGCAATCCGTCGGAGAATATCACCTCTCGCTTTGTACGGTTTAACAAAAGCAGCAGCACCATAAGCACAAGCGCATATCTTATAACCTCCAAGCTCTCAAACCGACTCATAACTCCAAGCAGCAGCGTTATGAATAATCCGACAGAGCTCTTTTCCTGCAGATACGCCGCCATAAAAAACGGCACAACAAAAGGATACATTCCAAGCAGGCTGCATCTTGCTACCATAAACGCAAGGATATGTATCCCTATTTCCCTGATATTATATCTCATACAACATACCTCCCATACACAGCTTTCTTTTAATCGATAAAAGCATATTGATGTGCCATGGCAAATCATGTCGTATTGATTATTCTAAAACCGCAAATTTCGATAGAACTCATTTATTCTCGGGCTGAATAAGAATCTCATTCGGATAAACAAGTCCTAACTTTGTCTTAGCGACCTCCTCCATATATTTCTTGGTCTTCATATATTTCTCTAATTCCTCAAGGTCTTCCTTTCGCTGTTCCTCGCTCTCCATACGCGAAGCTAAAGCTTCCTGCTTCTTTGAAAGCTCCCTGCTCTCCTTATAAAGCATAGCCGTCTTAATACCTATCACGATACATACGATAACTACTGCCAAAAAAATAAGCCGAACATCTTTCCTTCTCTTTTTCTTCTTCGGTTCTCTGCTCAATTAAGACTCACCTCTTGTCTTACATTATCTTCCTTTAACCGCTATTTTAACCTCTGCCGCCATTTTTTTCAACTTTTTTCTAATATAACCGGAAAGCAGTTTGAAAGGACTGATAATTGTGCGGAAACATTTTTTCCAATAGGGAGACAGCTTTTTCACTATCCCAAGCAAAAGCCTTGAGAGTGTAAATGCGTAAAGCACCACTCCCAAAAACATTCCCATGAACGCATAGGCTCTTAACATCCCGCGATTATACACCATCAGGGTTTTAAACACTATCCACGCCGTGAATATCCAGAAAATAAGATCTTCGATATCCACGACAACATCCTTATGCGGCACCAGAAGCCGCAGAATCCTAAAGCCGTCATAAATAAATGCAAGCATCGCTCCAAGAGCAAAGCAGATCCCGAACAGACTCATCTCATCATATATTAGCTCCGCCATGGCTCCACCTACTTAAACAGCCTGTTAAAGATCGAATTATCATCTTTGATCCCCGGCTTAATGTCTGAATAAGTAAATGAATCCACCCTTCCGTCAATCTCAACCTCGCCTTTTTCAAGCGTAAGCTTTGTGACATTTAACTCCTTGCCCTTTATCAAAAGCATTCCCTGCTCGGTCTCTAATAGTATCTCGTTAGGGTCAAAAGATATTACGGCGTTAACGCCGGTCACGGTTCCCGACCCCCTGTTATTTAATGTGATCCTGTGCGATTTGATATTGCTTTTTACCTCTTCCATACACTCACTCCTTAAGTTTAAATGCTAAAGCATTTACGAAGCTTGTCACCTTCCCGCTTTAATAGTCTTAGAGACCATTAGAAAGCTTTGAAAATGCTCATAATTATTATTAACTTAATTAAATGTATGAAGAGATAATTGGAAAAATTCTTATAAACTAAAAATTCTCCTTAGCTGTCAGAGATACTTAAACATTTCCTTCGCATCCTCCTTCTTAGTGGAGTCAGCGATCTGCGTCACCTCAACAGCAACACTTTTATTACCGAATTCTATATCTATACGGTCGCCCACCTTAACATCAGCCGAGGCCTTTGCAACCCTGCCATTTATCATTACACGTCCCGCGTCACAGGCATCATTGGCAACCGTGCGGCGCTTGATAAGCCTTGACACCTTCAAATATTTGTCTAATCTCATATATGCCTCCAAAATATTATCAACTTGCCCTGCAAGTCTTTTGGCAGAATTCGCGTCATACAAAGCACGATATGAATGCACTATGCAAATTCCTGCCAAAGTTAAAAGGGCTATTGCATACGCAACAGCCCTTCGTTAACTTAAATTAATAACAAATCAGATTATTTCTTCTTGTTAACTGAATCCTTAAGTGCCTTACCAGCTTTGAACTTAGGAGCCTTAGATGCAGGAATCTTCATAGACTTACCAGTCTTAGGATTTCTACCCTCTCTAGCTGGTCTCTTAACAACTTCGAATGTACCGAAGCCAACTAACTGGATCTTCTCACCCTTTGTTAACTCTGCTGCTACAACGTCTGTGAAAGCCTTAAGTGCCTTCTCAGCGTCCTTCTTAGATAATTCAGTCTTCTCAGCCATAGCTGCTACTAACTCTGCTTTGTTCATAGGAATAGTTCCTCCTCTTAAATATATAGTATTTGCTTATATTCCTTGCCACGCAATATCTTGTGGACAAGTCCTAACAGTAGTTATACTCGTTTGTTCAACGTTTGTCAAGCAAATAGCTATATTCTACGTTTTTTTGTACAAAATTGTAGAATTTTACAAATAATAATACCACAAAATATATTCAATCTGCCATTTCTTTTTGTTGGTTATGCACATATAATCAAGGATCTTTTTGTGCATTTTTATAATGATTTTTGCTTGACATTTCAAGGCAATATTAACATAAAATCATTGATTTTACTAGCATTACAGGAATTTTTTTAATATCACGTATATATTCCTTTATTTTACAGATACTATGTTAAGAATAAACATCATAGTTTTGAAAATGGAGGAATCTTTTATTATGAAAGCTACAGGAATTGTAAGAAGGATCGATGAACTTGGAAGAATCGTTGTGCCAAAGGAAATACGACGCACACTTCGTATTAGAGAGGGTGATCCCCTAGAAATATTCACTGATAAGGACGGCGAGATTATTTTGAAGAAATACTCTCCGATCGGCGAACTGTCTATATTTGCTCAGGAATATGTAGATGCCACAGCGCAGATACTTGGCTGTCCTGTTTGTGTGACAGACCGTGACCAGATAATTGCCGTGGCGGGAATGCCAAAGAAAAACCTGCTCGGAAAGCACCTTCACAAGGAGCTTGAGGACGCTATCAACGACAGGGAAGCGATAATGGCCCGTAAAGGCGAGAAGAAATATATCCGTATAACAGGTGAAAATGATGATATGTACGACGGCGAGATCGTACAGACTATTATATGTGAGGGAGATGCAATAGGCTCAGTTATAATCCTCAATAAGGACTCGAAAAATCCTCTTACCGAGACAGAGCGTAAAGCCGCAGTGATAGCCGCTAATTTCCTCGGAAAGCAGATGGAGGGATAATACCAACTCGTCTCAGGTGGGGATTAACCCCCATCTGAGACGATCAATAACAATCATACTCAACCTGCGAACATAATTCCGTCAAACAATTCTTCTATGTCTGTTCCGTCAATAGTCTGCGGCCAGTCATCGGACTTGATGTTAAATCGATACAGCTTGCCCTCAGAATCCATAAGGTCAATTATACTTTCACCCTTTGTGCCATACATTGAAAACTTCGTGCCTACCGGAATAGTAACACCCTCTGATACAACCTCAAAGCTATCCTTATCGATGACATCTGCCGTAAGCTCTTTCTTGGTGGTATATCTTTGATTGTCATCATACTGTATCGCGTAATCATAATCCTCAGTTTTTACAAGCTCGCCCGCATCATTTATATAAGCCTTGGCTAAGCCTGAATGCGTAGAAAAGATCTGAATCGTGTTGCCTATATATAAATCGCCCGGCGATGTAAATGCCGACTCCCAATATGAATCCCAATCAGACTCATAATCCGGCAAAGGCAGCATATCGGTAATATATCCGCCCCATACACCAACCTTTTCAACCTTATCGCCGGTTACCCGGAAAGCATAGGTTTCCCTGTAATCATTCTCCTCTGTCATTTCGACATAGATGTAAGTGTTGCCGCCCACATGGACAAGATAAGGCTCCGGGCTATATCCATACACCTCAAGTTCGCTCTCGGTACCATTTACAACAAATTTCAAGCTATTCACCCAGTCATAATCCTCTGAGACAGGTTGAATCTCAAAGCTGTCAACCGTACCATCACCGTTAACATCAGTCATAAGCGACTCCCATGTACCAAACGCCTGAACATAGTCACCTTCCTGCTTAGCAAAGCCCTCCGCAAATAATTCAGGATTCTCATCATATCTTATACTTACGGTCTGCGTTCCGGCAGCATAGGAACCAAGCTGATAGATGCCGAAATAAATGTCAACTCCCTCTGAAGTGATAAACCATGAGCAGCCCTGATCCGCTTCGCCTGTCAGATACTGAGGTACCGCTTCGTCTAACGAATCAAGAGTTACAAGATCGTTATATTTTTCATTCAGCTTGTCCTTAACTATGTTCTGAAGGGTGGCAATGTCCGGAATGACATCCTTTAATGCAAGCTCTTTACCCGTAGCGGAGTCAAAATTGTAGCCACCGCTTCCATATGAGCCGTGAGCACCGCCCATATAATCCTCCTCATTGACCCTTATAGACAAGAACGCCTTGTCAGCCCTTACAATATCAATATTCTTCTTGAAATAACACTCATAGAAGCTCTCTTTATCCTCTAACTCATCATACCAGCCTCTAGCGTCTCCCAAAAGCTCTTTATAATTATTAAGG
>OMSZ01000160.1 GCA_900313855.1 uncultured Eubacteriales bacterium | reverse complement strand
GAATTACAAAGACGCGGTGAAAAGGAGCTTGAAAGAGAGGCAAAGCTTAGAGGAGAAGAATTTCGTTCATCAGAAGAAGCTCCAATGAAGGATACCATCTCATTAAATGAAGCTCCAAAGCATGGCAGCAGCATATTTGAAGAAGAAGTTACGGATACTGTTGTACCTAAGGCTACGTTAACGGAATCCGAAACGTCCGACACCTCCAACAAACCTTTTAAGCTAAAGCTTGCTGAGGATGTTACAGCAGCGGCAGGGGCGGCCTCTACTGCTTCCGGCAGGAATATACATCCTGTCTTTAATCCCGAAAGCGATTTTGACCACCCTGTTTATGAGGATAGCGACATTAATAATCCCGATAATATTGATGATGATTTAGACGAAACCATGGAGTGCAGTATCTACACCTGCACTTCATGTGGTGCGGAGCTTGCAATAAACGGTGTGGAGGCTTCCACCTTCTGTTCTTTCTGCGGACAGCCGACGGTAGTATTTAATCGTGTCGCATCCCAGAAAAAACCGAAATATATAATTCCATTTTCCGTTACAAAGGAAAGAGCGATCTCTCTTATCCGCGAACGACTTAACAGGGGCAAATATGTCCCAGATGCAATCAAGAATTTCGAAATCGAGCGTGTCCGCGGAATCTATATTCCCTATTGGTTATACAACATTTATTATCATGATTCCCAGTACCTTAAGGGCACTGTGGGAAGCGGCAAGAACTCACATACATATTACTATTTTCGTGAGGCAGACTGCGATTTTACCATGGTAACCCTAGACGCATCCGAGAAGTTAAATGACGAGACCTCTCAGCGGCTTGAGCCTTTTGATACAGGAGTAATGAAGCCTTTTTCAATAGAATATCTATCAGGCTTTTACGCAGATACCTATGATGTCAACATGAACAAGCTTGACAGGGTAGCAATAGGAAGAACAGAAGAAATGTTTCAAAAGGCAGTCGAAGACTCTATTGATGCCCATTCGATATCCGTTCTTCACAAGCAGCCTGATTATAAGATTCAGAACAGAATATACGCAATGTTTCCGGCATGGTTTTTAACCTTCAGATACGAGAACATCCCTTATACTATTTTAGTAAACGGTCAGACAGAAAAGATAGTCGGCGGTGTGCCATATGACAGAGCAAAGGTCACCTCGTCATTCATGGTCATTGCCATTATTACGTCCATTATAGCAACCTTTATTCTGAGCTATCTTTTATCGTTTGATTCAAGTGAAGGTACCATGAAACTGATCATAACAGCAATAATAATGAGTTTTACGGGACTTGGCATAGGACTAAGCAACTTTAAGAAGGTTAAAGAAAGTACATCTCTTACAAGTCTTTCCTCTACCAACAGCTTTGTAAGAGACCGCGGAAAAGAGGAGGGGGTGTAACAATGAATATTTTCGCAATAGTGTTAGGAGTATTTATCGGATGCTCTGTAGCAATTTTTGCCGTCTCACATAGTGTACTTAAATCTAATGACATGGGTAACAGTAAAGGAGATTTCCTCGATTTTTCAAGAAGCACCCTGCATCTTATCATAAAACAGGATAGGATCAAACGACCTAGACTATAAAAGGGGGAAGGCATACATATGATACTTAACTGTCCGGCGTGCGGTGCCGCTTTAATATTCGACCCCGAAACGGGCAAAATGAAATGTGAAAGCTGTAACAACTTATATGAATCCTATCAGCTGCAGGAAGACATAAAACGGCAGGCTGATCGTGAGCTTAAGCATTCACCTGATACAGATTCAACAAGTACACAGTTATCGGATGCTTCAGACTCAAATAAAAGACAGCAAAAACCTGTATCATTTAATCCCGAAAGCAGCTTTGATAATCCCATATATGATCATGCCAGTGATCACAATGAACAGCTTGATAATCCCGATATTTCCGATGATGAAACCATGGAATGCAGCATTTACACCTGCACAGCCTGCGGCGCGGAAATAATGGTCAACGATATAGAGGTCTCCACCTTTTGTTCATATTGTGGGCAGCCGACATTAATATTCTCGCGTGTTGTTAACGCCAAAAAACCTCGATATATCATTCCGTTCTCCGTTACAAAGGAACGGGCAGCCGCTCTTATCAAAGAGACCTTTGCAAACGGAGAGTTAGTTCCTGATGATGTCAAAAACATCAAGATGGATCGTGTCCGTGGAATATATATACCTTATTGGCTTTATGACATTCATTACGAAGACAGACAGCTTCTTCAGGGAACTGTAGGCAGCGGCAAAAATTCGCAGACATTCTTCTATTCCCGCAAGGCAGAATGTAATTTTGAACATTTGGCAATGGAAGCATCACAACGTCTTAATGATGTTGTTTCAAGAAAGTTAAACCCATATCATGCCGCGTATATGAAGGATTTTTCAGTTGAATATCTTTCCGGCTTTTATTCAGATATGTTTGACGTGGATCTTGACAGATTAAAGGGTCAGGCAATACTACGTGCGCAGAGCACCTTTGATAATGAAATGAAACGAAGTGTTGCTGCAAGCAAGGTACAGATTCTTAAAAAGAAGCCTTCTTTTGAAATAACTCATACCGATTACGCACTTTATCCGGCATGGTTTTTTACCTTCAGATCCGAGGGAAGACCATACACGCTGCTCGTAAACGGGCAGACCGAAAAGGTTGTAGGAAGTGTGCCTTATGACAAAGGAAAAGCCGTTAAGTCATTTTTATTGCTTGGTGTTTTCTTCTCTGTTATTGTATGGTGCGTGTTGTATCCTTACTTTCTTATGATGAAACCGGCATATGTCACTCCGCTTTTTTCAGGACTGATTATGGCAATAGTACCATTAAAGTATGGAATAGAAACTCTTAAATCTGTAAAGAGCAGTACTCATCTTACCACTCTTGCATCAACAGAACAGTACGTCAAAGACAGACAGGGAGGTAATTAATATGTTATTAACCGTTTCACTGATATTAAGCATATGCATAGGGTTTTCAATAAGTTTTTGCGTGGTTGCCCATTACATCAAAAAATCTAACGACTACGGCAATGACTTTGGAGAAATATATGATATAATTCAATCATCACTTAAAATAACGGAACGAAAAGACAAAGTCCAAAGATACTAAATTAGTAAAACGGAGGGGGATGTGATTACTAATATGCTTAATAATAATCTTCTTATTACCAAACGATCGCGCCAAAGCAAACGGTTACAGCCAAACAAGCCGTTATGCTTTTCTATCTTTATCATGATGATCTCAATATTTGCCGTCACCTTATCATTTACTTCTACGGCATCATCAGAAAGCCGGCGGAATCTGTTAGGTGACGAAACAGATTATACTTCTATTCTGTATAATTCTAATAACGGTCTTCCCACATCAGAGGCCAACGCGATCGCGCAAAGCTCTGATGGCTTTATATGGCTTGGAGGCTATAGCGGACTGATCCGTTATGACGGTTCGGAATTCTATCGTTTTAATTCTTCAACCGGAGTTTCCAGTGTATTCAGCCTGTATGTAGATTCAAAGGACCGTGTCTGGATCGGCACCAACGAGAACGGTGTTGCATATTATGACCATGGCAATCTCAAGGTATACGGTAAGGTTGAAGGTATGAAATCCTACTCTATCCGCGCTATAACCGAAGACAACGCCGGACACATCTTAATCGCTACCACTCAGGGACTTGATGTTGTTGGCGATGATGACAACGAGATACACGTCGTAGATGATCCTCAGGTCAACACTGAATATATAACCAGACTTGTCCGCTCAGCAGATGGTATTGTATACGGTCTAACCCTTGATGGCGCCGTTTTCGTGGCAAAGGACAGGAAAATTGATGCATTCTATAACCCGGAAACCTTCGGTGATGTGCCTGTCAACACAATCTATACCGATCCCGATGATCCTGATATTTTATATATGGGTACCACTGAATCGGAACTTCTTAAGGTAAATGCATCCACTATGGATATACTTGATCATTTCAATGTCGATCCGCAGAAAAATATCAGTGCCATTTATAAAGTAAACAATATTCTTTGGATCAGCTCAACCAACGGTATCGGATATATCGATGAGAGCAAGACCTATCACGTGATGGATGATATTGAGCTTAACAACTCGGTAGGTAATATAATGGCAGACCATGAAGGTAATATGTGGTTTACCTCTACAAGACAGGGTGTGTTAAAGCTTGTTCCCGACAGATTTACCGACATTTCCAAGATGGCAGAATTAGAATCTATGGTAGTTAATTCTACCTGTGTTTATGATAACAAGCTTTATCTTGCCACAGATAACGGTCTTGTCATCCTGAATAATTCCAATTATAAAACAATAAAGAATGACTTAACAAGATATCTTGAAAATGTCAGAATACGATGCATCATCAGGGATAAGGATAACAACCTCTGGTTCTGTACTCATGGAGATACCGGGATCGTATGCTGTAAACCGGATGGGACAATAATTAATTTCAACAACAAAAACGGTCTTGATGCCGAAAAGACCCGTTCCTGCATCCAGTGTGCTGACGGCAGCATTGCAGCATCAACCGCCAACGGTTTATTTATCATCAAAAATGAGAAGGTCACCGCTCACTACGGACACGAGGACGGAATCAACAATACAGAGATCCTTTGTGTTTGTG
>OMSZ01000277.1 GCA_900313855.1 uncultured Eubacteriales bacterium | reverse complement strand
CTTCCTGTAAGCGGTGCGATTCCTGCAATTGATACTGTTCCGTCAAAATTTCCTTCGTCTTCAGCCGACTCTTTCTTTTCAGCCGTTTCTCCGGAGCTGCTCGGTGAGCTTGCTGCTCCACATCCTGTAAATAAGACCATTCCCATAACAGCAGTTGCCAATAAAGCAAATGTTTTTCTTATTTTCTTTTTCATAATCAATTCCTCCTTATTCTAAATACTCTTACCCTGATGCTTATCATCATGATAAATATATGTGAACCGGTTTTCTATAAACCGAATTTCACCTTAACATAATTTTCTATGACATCTACACATCGGTCTCGTCCTACTCTGGAACTATTAAGCGTCATATCGTAATTAACCGGATTGGTCCAGTAATTACCGTTTGTATAGTACTTATAGTAGTCTGCACGATATTTATCTGTCTTTTCAATAAGTCTATGAGCCTCTTGTTCAGTAACTCCAAGCTTCTTAACTATCGAAGCTACACAATCAGCCCGCGGCGCCTCAATGTAAAAGCTTGCAACATTACAAAAATCCTTAAGAACATAATCTGCACATTTTCCGATTACGATAAATGACATCTCACTCGCAAGCTTTTTGATGATCTCACTTTGAATATTGAATAGATTATTGTTCGATGTAAATCTCTTATCAGAGGGTTCAACTACATAATCAAATGGTAGTCCTCTTAATAATCCTCCTTTACCAAGTTTCTCATCAGCCATATTAAATAATGCTTCATTAATACCGCTATGCTCTGAGGCCATTTTTAAAATCTGTTGTTCGTAACAGGGAATGCCAAGTCGTTGTCCAAGCTTGACTCCTATTTCCTTTCCCCCGCTGCCAAAGCCTCTGGCAATGGTTATTACATATCCCTGCATACTGACCACCTCCGGTAATTCATTAAAGGGGCTCTTTCTTTATCACTTTAAAGAAAAAGCCCCTTTGCTTTGTATAGTTTATTAATTACTTCAATAACTGTTTATATAACGCTACAATATCTTTTTCGCTAATCTCCCGTATTGTATTACCCGGGCTGCCACTCTCAATTGCTGCCTTTGCCATCTTATCAATATTGTTGTTATATATCTCCCTGTCTATGCCATATTCTGAAAGTGTAGGTATTTCCAGTTCTGATAAAAGCTCCTTTAGATATACAAAAAACGCATCTGCGCATTCAGTTACACTTCCTTGCGCTCCTAAAAGTCTTCCTATCTGGGCAAACCTTTCAACACAACCCTCTTTTGCAAAAGACAGACAGGTTTCAATCAACATGGCATTTGATATCCCATGCGGTACATGAAAAAGTGCTCCAATAGGTCTGCTCATTCCATGTACTAAAGTTACACTTGCATTATTAATACATATTCCTGCCTCGTAGGCTGCATAAGCCATCTGCGTTCTTGCCTCTATATCATCGCCTGACTTATAAGCTCTTGGAAGATGATCAAATACTCTCTTTATTGCAGATATTGCAAACATATCCGTATATGGTGTTGCCTTTTTGGATGTATAAGCCTCCACAGCATGTGTCAGTGCGTCCATACCTGTTGCCGCTGTAACGCGTTTTGGTGCAGTAACTCCTAATAACGGATCGATCACAGCAAGTTTTGGTATTACCATTTCATCAGTAATAAGTTTCTTGGTATTTGTTGCAGTCTCGGTAACACAATAGAATTTTGTCGCCTCCGACCCCGAACCGGCTGTTGTCGGAATCAATACTATCGGTGGATAACCCGATTGTGCCGATACTGCCTTTGCTGAATCCTGTGGACTTCCTCCACCTATTCCAATTACCATGTCACACTTTTTACTATCATATAAATGTTTAGCACTACCGATCATCTGATCATCAGGCTCTCCGACAATATCGGTAAAAACCGAATAACTGATACCTTCTTTATCAAGAACTGCTTTCAGCTTATCAATAATACCGTTTTTCTCAACTATTTTTCCGGAAATGATAAGTGCGTTACCTCCAAGCTCTTTTATTGTTTTCCCTGCCTTTTCAATTGCCCCTTCGCCTATTATTGTTTTGGCAGGCATTAAAACCTGAAATATCATTTATCCACCTCCGATCAATAATATGTTTGTCATTAAATAATCAAAATAAAAAGGCAAAGACGTCACTTCTCATTGACTCCTTTGCCCTTGCTTTATTATTGATGTGCAAATATTATCATCATCAATTCAAATATGCAATAACACATCAAACATTAAATCTTGTGCAGCTGCACAATTACAAAATATTTCTTATACAGTATGCCGTATATAAAACAGCCCTGTTTTCCCATGTGGAAATATCCATATCAAGAATTTCTTCAATTCTTTTAATATAATTATTTACAGTATTCCTATGAATAAATAATTCCTGACTAACTTTCTTTGTATTACCGTCACACTCCAGATATTTTTCAACAAATGCACAATAATCTGTTTTGTTCTCTCTGTCATGCTCGGCCAGCTTTCCCATTATGCTCTGATACATTTCAGACAGTACAGCATTACTTTTTACATTTACTAAAATTTTATAAAGACCAAGCTCCTGATACCGCAGCACCTTCTCATCTCTCTTTATCGCTATCTGGCAGGCAGCATAAGCCCGCATGAAATTGTCATCCTGCAATTCAAGACTCTTTATATTATCACTGATACCTATATAGACATATGGAACAAGCTTTATAGCTGATATACTCTTAAAGATCATGTCCGTATATCTTTCAAGCTCCTCCTGACTGTAATCAACCAAAGCAACAATCCGTTTATCCTGATATTCAAATGAAATATATTTATCCTTAATACTTTTTGAAGCTTGTTCAGTAATATTCTTAAGTCTTCTGCTCTCATTTACAAACTCGGAGCTTGTTTTTTCAAGCTCTAATGATATACAGAAAAATGTCATAACACAATCATGCATATAGCCGAATCTCTCCATCTGATGAATAAGAGACTGCCTGTCTCCAATATGAAAGATAAGATTTTTTAATATTGTTACTATGCTGTCCTCCCTTGACATATGGTCTATTATCCTCTTACAAAAATCCGAAGTAAGATCAACAAGAGGAACCTCCCATGGAACAGAAAACAGCGGCAGATTATTCTCGTTACAAAAGGTTATCACGCAATCAGGGATATGGGTAATGAACTTTCCTGTATTAAAAATAACAGCACCTGCATTATGTGCATGAACAACCGTTACATATTCCATAAGATCATCAGCCGTTCTGCAGATTGCACCTTCAGTAATAACAATCTCATTGCCATGCAGAAAACGTGCCCCCTCAATAGTTTCAACAACATGTATCCAGCTAACAATATTAGTCAGTCCACACTCACCCGCATGAAGTTTTATATTATATTTTGCTGATTCTTTATAAAGGTTGTTTACGGTAAGTGCCATATATCATTACCTCTCTTATTGTTATCATTCTGTCTCATCACATATTTCTTTGTATAAAGCATCACGAAGAGTAAATAAAGTATTCTGATCCTTTCCGCCAAACGGCTTTCCGTTAAGCTCATTAACATACATACATACATTTGAGGATGATGTAATAATAATCTCATCTGCTTCATAAAGATCATCAAGATAGTAAGGAGTTTCTGCTACACCTATTCCTAACTTTTTACACATTCTTATTAAATGCGCTCTTGCAATTCCGGGAAGGATCATGTCATCTGTCGGAGCAGTATGAACAATTCCATCTTTTATAATATGACAGTTGCAATGGGCACATTCTGTAATCCTTCCGTCATGTCTGTAAAGAATCGTCTCATCGGCACCCATGTTATATGCCTTCTCAGCATACAAAACTGACGGCAAAAGATTTAATGTCTTACAATTACAATAATAAAATCTTTTATCTTCAGCGGTAACACATTTAATAGGCTTTTTACAATCATTTATCACCTCAGGTTTTATCATTACCCACAGATTACCCGGACCCTTTTCGTATACATGATTTCTTATTCCGGTTCCCCTCGAACAAGCCCAATAAACGAAGTTTTCGCCTGTATCCATCTTTTTCACGAGTTCATTCAGTATGTCCTTAAGATCAGCCTTTGAACATGGAATTTCGATATCCATAAGAGCCGCGGAATTATAAAAACGATC
Organism: uncultured Eubacteriales bacterium; assembly: GCA_900313855.1. GTDB lineage: Bacteria > Bacillota > Clostridia > Lachnospirales > Lachnospiraceae > CAG-590. The sequence continues at coordinate 1,226 of OMSZ01000277.1, read as the reverse complement.
TATATGTTCATCAATTGCAAACAGATTGTAATGTCTTGACGGACCGGCATCATATACACCATCTCCAAAAAAACATACTCTGTCATTAAACGGTACCATCATCTTATCAAGTTCATCAAATTTTCCATTGTAATAGCCTAATGTTTTCATAATAATCAAGCCTCCCATTCTTAATAATTTTATCAATCAGCATAACTTCTATGCACAATTGTTTTGAATATAGCTTCGTTCCAGTTTTCTTAGCGCGTGGAGAATTTCATATTCTGTTTTCATATTTTTACCGTCAACGCTTACACTGTTCCAGCCGGTAACACCATCAACGCTTCCAAGCTTTACGGTTTTCTTTATATATGTCTCCACAAAGTCCAAACCGGGAACCAGTTTCATATTACTGAGCTTAGCAAGTGCAGCTATTATTCCATATGCCCCCCAGTTAGAAACTGATGCTATAACAAAAATATCAGCAGGAATGACACATGGTTCAAGCGATAGCTTTCTTAAAATAGGTCCTGCAATCTTTCCCATTCCTATTTCATTGCCGCCATCACCAACACCTATTGTCGGTATAAGTCCTCTGTACCTTATAAACATCTCATCAATAGGAGCCGTAAACGCTCCGATGTCCTCACCCTTCATATTCGCATAAAACCCGTGTCTGTTGCGTCCACATCTCTCGATTGAGATCAAACCCTTCGGATCATATTTTTTAACAAGATGATCAATATCATCGCCTTTATTATCGATATCTAAATAAACAGTTTCTATATCCTCTATCTCAAAAAAGCCCTTACAGAATTCATCGGTTATTATGACCGGATTAAATCCAAGCTTTGAAAGTGCCTTTGAAAGAGCAACTGTTCCTACCGGACCATCGGTTTCAGCATAACCTTTGACATAAAAACCCGTAGTAAGGAAAACATTGCCTTTTTCCCATGAAAGAATCTCTCTTGCCGCCTTTGTACAATAGTCAGATGAAAGATAAAACCTTATATCCGGCATTCCTCTTTCAGAATGACGCAGTATAATATCCTCAATTGTTTCCTGCTTATCCTTTACCTGATCACTGTTCTTTATTTTTGAATTCTCATTAGCCATATAACTACGCCTCCTTTATTACGGTGCCAATTGGTAATATGGATATGCCCTCTGAATTAAGTGCGGCATTTATTTTCTTTGCAAACTCAACAGCCTTAATCCCATCTCCGTGAAGACAGACTGAATCAGCT